>JANQTG010000073.1 GCA_030731855.1 Cellulophaga sp.
TGCAATTTGCCTGTAGGTATCCAGAAAAAGTTACTAAATTACTGGTGGCAGATATCGCGCCAAAATATTATCCACCACATCACCAACCTATTATCAATGCTTTAAATGCCATTGAAGTTGAAAAACTAAGCTCTAGAACCGATGCAGATGAGGCTTTAACCAAATACATTAAAGATTTTGGTACACGACAGTTTTTACTAAAAAACCTGTATTGGAAAGAAAAAGGCCTTCTAGATTTTAGGTTTAATCTAAACGTTTTAAGCACCAAAATGGAAGAAGTAGGCGAAAATATAAGTTCCACTGCAACTTACGAGGGGCCTACTTTATTTTTAAAAGGCGATAAATCTGAATATATTACTGATGAAGATAGTGCAGAAATAAAAAAGCATTTCCCTAAGGCTATCGTCAAAACTATTAACAAGGCAGGCCATTGGTTACATGCAGAAAATCCAAAGCAATTTTTTGATTTTTCGTTTACATTTATGACTTCTTAAATATGGAGCTAACGCTATTTAGTAAACAAAACATAAAAAGATGCCTTTAATGTGCTCGTACTCTAAAACCTATATTTTTTAAATAATAACATTTAACCGCTATGTTAGATTTTTTTCAATTACCTTTTGCTTTTTAAACAAAACAACACCTCTATGAAACTTATCTTAAGAATTTTATTAAGCGCAATCTCAGTAGTCATTTTAGCTAAAGTGCTACCAAACGTATCGGTAGATAGTTATTATACCGCAATTATAGTTGCTATAGTTTTAGGCTTATTAAACTTTATAGTTAAACCTGTTTTAACTATTTTAACATTGCCTGTAACTATATTAACTTTAGGTTTATTTTTACTAATTATTAATGCTGTAATTATACTTATGGCAGATGCTTTAATAGATGGGTTTGCGGTTAACGGTTTATGGTGGGCGCTATTATTTAGTCTGTGTTTAAGCTTTTTGCAATCTATTTTTTTCTCATTCTTGGGAGAAGATAAAAAAAGTTAAGTACACCCCAAAAATTCAGTAGTTCAAAAATTTGTAACAATTCACAATTTATAGTACTTTTGCATCCCATTTTTATTGATGTAAAACAAGTTATATAAATGAATATCACCAAAGAACAGATTGACGAATTAAATGCTGTTGTAAAGGTAGCTGTCACTAAAGACGATTACCAAGACAAGGTAGAAACTATTCTTAAAGACTACAGGAAACAAGCAAATATTCCTGGTTTTAGAAAAGGACAAGTACCCATGGGCCTTATCAAAAAGCAATACGGAAAAGCAATATTGGTAGACGAGGTTAACAAGTTGATACAAGACAACCTTAATAAATACCTTACCGAAGAAAAATTAGATGTTCTTGGAAATCCGTTACCAAAGCAGCGTGATAATTTTAATTGGGATTCAGACGATTTCGATTTTGAATTTGAATTGGGTTTAGCGCCTAGCTTTGAAATAGATTTAAAAGCTAAAAAGGCCATCACGCATTATACAATTATTGCTGATGACAAGATGATTAATGAACAAATAGAACGTATTCAAAAACAATACGGGAAATTAATCAACAAAACCGAAGTCGGTAAAAAAGATGAAGTGGTAGGCGTTTTCAAAAATGAAGAAGCAGAAATTGAAAACAAAACAACACTAACCATCAGCGAGCTAAAAGGAAAAAAAGCTATTGACGCGTTTTTAGGTAAAAAAGTAGGTGATACTGTTACCGTAAACACCAAAGATTTATTTAAAGAAGATCAAGATTTAGCACGTGCCATTGGTGTAGATAGTGAAACTGCAAAAGAGATTAGCGTAGAAGTTACTTTTACCATTGAAGAAATAAACGAAAGAGAGCCTGCGAAATTAGATCAAGAGTTGTTTGATAAACTTTTCGGCCCTGATGTTATAAAATCAGAAGAAGAGTTGAAAAATAAAATTAAAGAAGATTCTGAACAACAGTTTGTGCAACAAACCGATCAGAAACTTTTGAATGATGTTACCGAAGATTTTATAGAAAATACCAAGTTTGATTTACCGTCAAATTTTCTAAAAAAATGGATTCAACTTACAGGTGAAAAAGTACTTTCTGATGATGAAGCTGCTGCTGAATATGAAAAATCAGAAAAAGGCTTGCGTTACCAACTTATTGAAGGTAAAATAATTCAAGAAAACAAGCTTCAAGTTCAGTTTGATGAATTAAAAGAGTTTGCAAAAGGTTTTATAAAATCACAAATGGCACAATTCGGACAGTTAAACCCAGCTGAAGAAGAATTAGATAATATCGCTGGTAGAGTACTATCAAACCAAGAAGAAGTAAAGAGACTTTCTGAACAATTAATGAGTCAGAAATTGATAACCCTTTATAAAGAAAAGGCGAATCTAAAGACAAAAGAAGTTACTTACGAAAACTTTGTTAAGGAAGTTTATGGGTAGTTTTGCAAAGATAAAATAAGTATCTTTACGGTGTTGAAAACTTATTTTCAACACCGTTTTTATTATAATAATATTCAAAAAAATATGGATTACGGAAAAGAATTCAAAAATTACGCTATAAAAGATCAAGGCATTAGCAGCATGTATTATGATAAAATCATGAGTAGCATGTATCCTGTAGGAATGACGCCTAACATTATTGAAGAACGCCAAATGAATGCAATTGCGATGGACGTTTTTTCAAGATTAATGATGGATAGAATTATATTTCTAGGCACCGGTATTAACGATCAGGTTGCCAATATTGTACAAGCACAATTATTATTTTTAGAAAGTGCTGATGCTGCGAAAGATATTCAAATATACATCAATTCTCCTGGTGGTAGCGTTTATGCAGGTTTAGG
Source organism: Cellulophaga sp. (assembly GCA_030731855.1). GTDB lineage: Bacteria > Bacteroidota > Bacteroidia > Flavobacteriales > Flavobacteriaceae > Cellulophaga. The sequence goes on from JANQTG010000073.1 coordinate 2,824, forward strand.
TATTTATGATACCATGCAGTATATTAAGCCAGATGTGGCTACTATTTGTACCGGAATGGCTGCTTCAATGGGTGCTGTTTTATTATGTGCAGGACAAAAAGGTAAGCGCAGTGGCCTTACTCATTCTAGAGTTATGATTCACCAACCTATGGGTGGTGCTCAAGGGCAAGCGAGTGATATTGAAATTACCGCTAGAGAAATCTTAAAACTAAAAGACGAATTATACGAAGTTATTGCATTACATTCCAATCAAGATATCGAGAAAGTTCGCGATGATAGTGATCGTGACTATTGGATGAAAGCTGAAGAAGCTAAAAATTACGGAATGATTGATGAAATTCTTGTAAGAGAAAAGAAATAATTTCGACAAAGAATTATCGAGATTGTTACATTCAATCTCTCTAAAAGTGGGATTAAGAACTCCTTTATTTTTCAAAATTGAGTCTCAATAATAAACTAAAACGAGTTTTTTTATTCGTTTTTATCGTATAGTTATAGTACCAAAAAAATATGGCAAAAGAAAGTTTAGAATGTTCTTTTTGTGGTCGTAAAAAACCAGAAACAAATCTATTAATAGCAGGTTTAGACGCTCACATTTGTGATCGTTGTATTGAGCAAGCACACGGAATTGTAGCAGAAGAATCGAAACAAACTAAAAATGAAGATCTTTCTTCAGAATTAATACTAAAAAAACCTTTAGAAATAAAAGAGTTTTTAGACACCTACATTATTGGGCAAGAACGCACCAAAAAAGTAATGTCTGTGGCAGTATATAATCATTACAAAAGATTATTACAGCCTTCTTCAAAAGAAGATGATGTAGAAATTCAGAAGAGTAACATCATTATGGTTGGGCAAACTGGAACAGGAAAAACATTAATGGCAAAAACTATTGCTAGAATGTTAAATGTGCCTCTTGCCATTGTTGATGCAACTGTTTTAACAGAAGCTGGTTATGTAGGCGAAGATGTAGAAAGCATTTTAACCCGATTATTACAAGCCGCCGATTACAATTTAGAAAAAGCAGAACGTGGTATTGTTTTTATTGATGAAATTGATAAAATTGCACGTAAAAGCGACAATCCATCAATTACAAGAGATGTATCTGGTGAAGGTGTTCAACAAGGCTTATTAAAACTTTTAGAAGGTACTGTTGTAAACGTTCCGCCTAAAGGAGGTAGAAAACATCCTGACCAAAAATTTATAGAAGTAAATACTGAAAATATTCTTTTTATAGCAGGTGGTGCTTTCGATGGTATCGAAAGAGCTATCAATAAGCGTTTAAACATGAAATCTATTGGTTATAGTGCTACAAAAGCTGAAGACCAATTAGATGAAAATAATATTTTACAATACATTATCCCTAAAGATTTAAAAGATTTTGGATTAATCCCTGAGATTATTGGTCGATTACCAGTGTTGACACACATGAACCCATTAGATACCAAAACGCTTAGAGCTATTTTAACAGAGCCGAAAAATGCTATTATTAAGCAGTATGAAAAGCTGTTTAAAATGGATGATGTAGAATTTACCATTACAGACCAGGCCTTAGATTATATTGTTGAAAAAGCTATAGAATATAAATTAGGTGCACGTGGATTACGTTCATTATGCGAAGCAATATTCACCGATGCTATGTTTTCTTTGCCAAGTAGCGATGAAAAGCAATTGAAAGTAACTAAGTCATACGCAGAGAAAATGCTTTCATTCGATACTATTAAAAAATTAAAAGCAGTTTCTTAAAGAACAATAATGTAATATCATAAAAAAAGCGAGAACTATTTCTCGCTTTTTTTATGATATTTTTTCGGTAACAAAATTAATTAAACAACAATTTACTATACTTGAAACTGTTTTTGAGTAACTTTTGCCAATAATTCTTGACATACCTCTTTAATCATTTTTTCGTCAGAATATAATTCATGTCCAAAATTATGCGCTAAACTAATTTTATTCTGAGTATTTTTTTCCCAAGTTGCCTCTGGTTTAAAAGTATCATTAGAGCCAAACAATAGTTTTTTTGAAAAATTTGCAATTTCGTTTTCAAAACGTACTCTAGTTGCAGATATAGCATATAAAGATTTGATCGGCAATCCTAAAAGTCCGGCTTTATAAGCTATTGTTCCGCCCATGCTGAAGGCTAAATAATGACTAGGTTTATTTTCTCGCTTCAAAAGATGCTTTACAGCGGTATCAATACCTCCGTTAACAAATTCCTTATGCAAATTTTCATGGTTCTCAACGGTGAGATTAATATTAGCTAATTCTTGACAATCGTAGAATACGATATCATAATGTTGTTGCAAATAACCTAGGTACGAAGTAATCCAAAGTCCCTTTTTGGTGCCCCACATGTCTGAAATAATCACTAATCGTTCTGCCATAATAATAGTCTTTAATACTGGTTAGGTTAAATTCTGGAGTAAACTTGAGACTTTAACGCTAAAAAAACTATTTTATTTGTTCATGCGAAGTAATTCATCGACATAGTCCCTTTTATTCGATAATCTTGGAATTTTATGTTGTCCACCCAACTTATCTTTTGACTTAAGCCAGTCATAAAACAGATTTTCTCTAGAAATATGAACCCTAGGCATGTTTAAAGTAATGTTATTATATCTTTTAGCTTCATAATCAGAATTTAACGATTTTAGCGCATTATCTAATAATTCTGTAAAATATGATATATTTTCTGGCGGCTTCCGAAACTCAATAATCCATTCATGACCACCCTTTTCTTTTCCTTCCATAAATATTGGGGCGGCAGTATAATCTTTTATTTGAGCACCTGTTTTTAAACAAATAATACGTAAAGCTTCTTCCGCATTTTCGATAATTAATTCTTCTCCAAAAACATTAATATGGTGCTTTGTACGTCCTGTGATTTTTATTCTATGCGGACTAATAGATGTAAAACGTATTGTATCACCTATTTTATAGCGCCACAAACCCGCATTTGTCGTGATAATAATAGCATAATTTTTATCTTTCTCTACCTCCCACAGCGGGACTACTTTTTGTTCGGCAGCATCATAGGTATCCATCGGAATAAATTCGTAGAAAATACCATAATCTAACATCAACAATAATTCATCCGAGTTATTTCTGTCTTGTATCGCAAAAAATCCTTCAGAAGCATTATAAATTTCATAGTAATTAAAACTTTTTCTAGGCAGTATTTTTTTATATTGCTCTTGGTAGGGGTTAAAATTTACCCCTCCATGAAAATAAACTTCTAAATTTTCCCAAACCTGAAATAAATGATCTTTACCTGTTTCTTCTAACACATTATTAAGCAAAACTAACATCCATGAAGGAACGCCTGCCAAACTAGTTACATTCTCCAGTGTACTTTCTTGGACAATAGCCCTGAGTTTAGTTTCCCATTCGCTCATTAAAGAAACCTTGTTACTGGGTGTACTACTTAATTCTGCCCAAAAAGGCATATTATCAATTAAAATAGCGGATAAATCTCCGAAAAATGTGTCGTTATCTTTATACAACTCCTTACTTCCACCTAAGCGCAGACTTTTACCTGTAAAGAGCTGCGAGTTTTCATTGTTGTTTAAATACAAACAAAGTAAATCTTTACCTGATTTATAATGGCAATCTTCTAAAGCTTCGCTGCTTACCGGAATAAACTTGCTTTTTGCATTGGTTGTGCCACTACTTTTTGCGAACCATTTAATACTTGTTGGCCAAAAAATATTTTGCTCACCCTTTCTAGAACGCTCAATAGCAGGTTCCATTTCTTCGTAAGAGGTTATGGGAACTCTATTTTTAAAGGTTTCATAACTCAGAATACCACTAAATTCGAATTTTCTGCCTATTTCGGTATCCTTTGCAAAAAATAATAACTGCGTTAACACCTCTTCTTGTACCTCAGCAGGATATTTCAAAAAAAGTTCTATCTGGTGATACCTCTTTTTAAGTAACCAAGAAGCTATTGAATTAAATAAAGGTATGGGCATTTTTGGGTATCTTTAGGCTTTATTTCTAAAATGTTTTTCCGCGAACAATTTAAGGAATCGTTTTGAAACTAGTAGGTTAAATTTTTAAAGTTTTTTATGTTATACGAAGGTGTCTTAAAAAAAATGCAAACAGAAATAGGAAGTCCTATTCAATATTATATGGTATTCAATACCGACTTTTTAAATGTAAATCAGGTTTTAAACAAAGCCATTACCATTACATTTTTAAAGTATCAATGCTTAAATTGCTCAGAAGATAAGCCTATTTACCGACAAGGCTTTTGCAAAAATTGTTTTTTTGATATTCCTTCGGCAGGTGATTGGATTATGCGACCTGAATTAAGCACGGCTCATTTAGATCAAGAAGATAGAGATTTAGACTATGAAAAGAAAGTACAGTTACAGCCACATATTGTGTATTTAGCGAATTCTAGCGGTATAAAGGTGGGTGTAACTAGAAAAACCCAAGTACCTACGCGTTGGATAGATCAGGGCGCTCATGAAGCCATTGAAGTTGTAGAAGTACCCAATAGGTATTTAGCTGGGATTACAGAAGTTGCCTTAAAGGATTTTGTGAGTGATAAGACCAATTGGCGTAAAATGCTTACCAATGATGTGCTAGACGAAAATCTTGCGGAATGGAAAACCAAGCTTAAATCGTATATTCCAGAAGAAGCACTCCCCTATTTTATAAGTGATAGCATAGAAACTCATTTAGAGTTTCCTGTACTAAAGTATCCGACTAAAGTTAAAAGTCTGAATTTAGACAAGACACCAATGTATCAAGGTACTTTAACAGGTATTAAGGGGCAATACTTAATTTTTGAAGATGATACTGTTTTTAATATTCGCAGTAATGAAGGGTATTATGTATCGGTGCAAGTTGGATGAAAGCCTCCGCCAAAACTACTAAAAAGTAGTTTTGACCCCTCCGAAGGAGGGGTAAATCTAACAATAATGATTCTACGAAAGTTTAAAAAACCCTGGTGTTTAGAAAAAAGAGAGTAGCTTAAAGTTATTAATTTACAGAATCCTTTTTTACTTCTGTTTTCTTTTTCTTGTTCAGTAAACCCCCAAGTACAGATTTTGCTGCATCTTTTACTGCTTCGTTTTTAGGAGTTGTGGTGTTTTGCGTTGCTGTAGTGTCTTTTTTAGCACCTCCCAATATACCACCCAGTACATCTTTCACGGCATTTTTATTATTTGCATCGGTCAAAGAATCTTTGGTTTTCTTATTTCCTGAAAGCAAACCTCCTATTAAATCGCTTGCTTTATCTTTCCCTTTTGCAATTAATTTTTGTTTTTCTATTTCAATCAATTTTGTCGTTAAACTTTTTACACCAGAAGTTAAATCGGTGGTTACATTGGGACTCAAATAATCACCCGTAATGTTAGCTTTAACTGGTATGCTCAAATTTTGTAAAGACGGATCGTTAATTTTAGCTATTAAAGTATTCACATCTTTTCCTAAGTATTTAGCAGGAACATTAATAACCGCAGCATAGGTTAATTTTTTGTCAAAAGAGTGGCTCCCAGAAATATCAACCGCAATATCTTGATAATTTACCGTAAATGGTTTTACGCTTACGCTCCCATCTTCAAATGAAAGCATCGCCTTTAAATCTTTAAGATTTAATTTATCTGCACTTAAAAAATCTAACTTACTGCTTAATGCAGCCAAAATTTTAGTCTGACTAGGGTCTACTTCTGTTCCAAAAATTTCGGCTAAAACATTACCCGAAATTGTGGCTAAATTAGGCGTTAGATCATCATTTAAATTCCCTGAGATAACAATATCAGAATTCAATTTTCCTTGTAAGGCATTCGCAATTGGTGCTAATACCTTAAATAATTCTAAAGCTTTAAAAGTTTCTCCTATTTTAAAACTATCCATGCCCAATTTCATAGCAAAACTTGGCGTAGCCCCTTTGGTAGAAACCTCACCATTAAAGGCTAATTTACCATCAAAAATAGAAGAAGTCATGTTTTGCAAGATCGCCTTTTCGTCTTTTATAATTAAAGTTCCCAAAACATTCTTCAGGGTTAAATTATCATAAATAACATTGGCTGCCGAAGCATTAATGGTGGCATCTAAAAACGAAGGAATTTTAACTTGACTACTTGCACTAGTATTTGAACTTGACTCCGTGTTTGAACTTGAGCTTGAACTTGAACTTGTTTCAGTTTCCTCTATCATAAAATCGTTCACCGCAAAAGTATTAGAACTCAAATTAAAAGTGCCTTCTACATTTTCATCATTGAACATAAAGCCTAAAAGGTTGTTTATAGTACCCGATGCTTTAAAATCTGTTTGGCCAGTTGCTCCGTTAAGTTCATTTAAGGTAACCGTTTTTGGGTTAAAAGTAACCGACGTGGCATCGATTCTTACAGGACTCTTGAGCTCCTCAGATTTATAAACGAAATTTTTTAAGTTAAAATTACCGTTGATATTGGTATTTTCATATTGTTTATTTTCTATGGATGCCATATCAAAAGCGGCATTAATATCGAGTGCTAACAAGCCTTCTAAGTTCAAATCTGCCGGAACAGGATAAGCTTGCGCTATATTGGCCAAATTCATTTTACCATCTACATGAGATTTTACTTTCATATTCCCCATTAAGTCTCTTATATTGGCAGACATATTAAACTTATCTTCATCAATCATAAAAGAAAGCCTGCGAAGATCTACAAAGGTGTCTTCTGTAATACCTGTTTCGTTGGTGATTTCTGTATCAATAAAAACATTACGAACCGCTTTTGGCAAATCTGGATATTTAAACGATGCATTATCTGATTTTATATCGATTTTAAATTTTGGAATATGCAGGTCATCTACAATGCCATTAAACTTACCCTCAACAATAAAATTACCTGTTGTGGTTACATTCTCAATATTTTTAGAATATTCTGCCGGAATTATGGCTAAAAAGTTTTTAAAATCTGATGAAGGTGTTTTAAAGCTAATATCAACTTCTTGACTATCATCATTCAGTTTAATAAAACCATCAAATACTAAAGGAAGTTGATTTACTAAAGCTTCATTTTTTAAGAATGAAAACGTGCTAGTATTCAGATCAATCCCAATAAGAGCATCTAGTTTTATCGGATTTTTGTTCAAATAATTAGTACTATCCATTTCAAAAGATACTAATCCACTTGTTTTTGTATCTAACTCGGACTTTTCTAAAGATAAATCGCCCGTACCCGAATGATTCATTTCTAAGATTTCGAAACGCATTCCAGAAGCTTTATCAAAATACAAAATTTTGGAGTTAGTAAAAGCGTATGATTCCATTGAAAAAGTAAAGTTGCTCGCAGAGGCTTCACTTTCTTTGGTTACCGCTGTGGTCGAATCTTCTTTGGTAATCTCATAATTAGCGTTTCCGTCTGCATCTGCCAAAATATTTAAAATGGCATTATCAACACTTAAACTTTTAATTACAATAGGTTCGTTTTCGCCTTTGAATAATTCTTTGATAGACATGTTTAGCGCTACTTCTTTTGAAGCAAATAAAGTATCGCCAGCAAAAGGCGCTTTATTTATTAAAGAAATGTTGTTTAACGTAACCGTAGCATTCGGAAACGAAGAAAACAACGATAAGTCGGCATCTTCAAAATCGAAGCTTGCTGTGATGCTATTATTCACTTTATTTTTGATGATATCAGCAATTTTACCCTTTAGAAAAAAGGGTGTAGCAACTAATACGATAATGAATAGTAAAAAAACTATTCCGACTATTTTTAAAATTTTCTTTTTCATCTTTAATTTTTATACTTTTTACAACGCTTAATGAATTACAAAATTACTTAGCATGGTTAAGATATCATGAAACTATTGCATCTATACCTAGCGCAATCAATAATTTAATAGATTTTTAAGATTTAATATCCTAAATCTATCTCCTCACCTTCTTTTAGCTTAAACCTTTTTCTAAATAGATATACGAAGAAATACAAAAAAGGGGTGTCTATAAATGCTATAATTATCTTAAAAATAAACCCACTGATTACCAAACCACTAAACATAGTCCAAGGCAATATTTTAAAGATGCACAACAGACCAACCACTGCGAATGTATCAATGAACTGCGATAAGAATGTGGAGAAATTATTACGTAACCATAAATGCTTTCCTTTGGTTACTTTTTTCCAAAAATGATAAATAGCAACGTCTACATACTGTGCCAAAAGATAGGCTATCATTGATGCTAATACCGCAATGGGAGACAATGCAAAAACTTTATTAAACGTTTCATCATTGATTGGCGAAGTAGGAATTGCGGGTACATAATTGGCTACTAAAACAATCCCCATAGAGAAAAAGGAAGCAAAAATACCAATGGTAACTACCTCATTTGCTTTTGATTTTCCGTAGATTTCAGAAATTAAATCAGTAATTAAAAAAGTAATTGGATATGGCAAAATACCTACCGAAACCTCAAAAAGACTTGCTCCAAAAATAGTGACTTCACCAAAAGGATTCCAATAAAAAAATTTTTGGAAAATAAGGTTTGATACCACTAAAGAAGTAATAAACAAACCTGCTAAAAAGAGAAATATTCTAAAAGCAACTTTCTTGTCTTTTGCTGTCATGTACTCCGAATACTTACTTAATGGTTAAAATAAAAGGCATTTTAGCTTGTACGCCTTTTTGATGTATTCCTGCTTTCAATTCATTTAAAACTCTATAGGCTTCATCGCCTAGCTCTTCTTTAATAAGTTGTTGTTTTACTTTTGAGGTTGCACCACCAAAATCTTCCATAAATTGTTCCAAACCAGATTTATATTTAGGATAATCTTTAGTTTTATAGTCTGATAAGTTTACCATTTCGGCCGCTGCTTTTACGGCATCATTTAAACCACCTAATTCATCTATAAGTCCAATTCTTTTGGCATCTGTTCCACTCCAAACCCTACCTTGTGCCATACTATCAACTTGGGCTATAGAAATATTTCGGCCTTCTGCTACTCTACTTAAAAAAGTTTGGTAAGTATCTTCTACACCTTCTTGAACAACATTTCTAAATTCGTCTGTCATGGGCTCAAAAAACGAATAATCTACTGCATTTTTATTAGTCCCTACTTGTTCGGCATTAATTCCGATATTTTTTGCGAGTTCAGTACCATTCGGTATCGTTCCAAAAACACCAATAGAACCAGTGATGGTGGTAGTTTCTGCAAATATTTTATTAGCACCAGCAGCGATATAATATCCACCTGAAGCCGCCACATCGCCCATAGACACAATAACCGGTTTAATTTTTTTCGTTAATTCAACTTCGCGCCAAATAATATCTGAGGTTAAAGCACTACCGCCTGGAGAATTTACCCTTAAAACAATGGCTTTTACATCATCATCTTCACGTGCCTTTTTTAAGGATTCATTTATGATGCCTTGCCCAATAAAACTTGGCCCACCTTCACCATATAAAATTTCGCCCTGCGCATAAATAATAGCGATTTCACTTTCGCCTTTTAATAAAGTAGTTTTATTGGCTGTAGGAATATAATCCTCCAATGAAATATAATTTAAATCAGCAGTTTGTGCTGTTTTCAAAGCATTTTTTAATTTTGTTTCATATTCATCATAAAACAATACATCATCTATAAGTCCTGATTTTTTTGCTAGTTGTGGTGACCTACCGCCTAAAGTATCGGCAATTATATTTAAGTTTTCGGATGATATATTTCTGTTTGAACTAATTTCGTCAACCATGGCAATCCATAAAGAACTTAATAATTCTTTTATTTGTGTTCTGTTAGCATCACTCATTTCATTGGCTAAATAAGGCTCAACAGCACTTTTATATTTTCCGTGACGAATCACCTCCATTTTAAGTCCAGTTTTTTCTTGTAAATTTTTATAAAACAAAACCTCTGAAGATAGTCCTCTAAAATCCATCGTTCCTACTTTATTCAAAAACAAACTATCAGATACGGATGCTAAATAATAATCCTTCTGCGTGTATAAATCGGCATAAGAATATACAAATTTACCACTAGCTTTAAAGTCTTGTAATGCTTTACGAATAGCCTGGGTTTGAGAATAGCCTGCTATTACAAAGTTGTTATTGATGCTAATTCCTTTAATTTTATCATCATTTTCAGCTACTTTTATAGCGTGCAAAATTTCATCTAAACCTTGCGATTGCCGAAATAAACCTGCAAATGGGTCCGCAGCATCGGTACCAACATAATCCGCAACAGGGTTTTGAATTTGTATTTCTAATATAGAATTGTCTTTTACTGTTTTTACATCATCTCCACTCCCTAAAAGTGCAATAAATATGATGAATATTCCGAATAAAACGCCAAAGGCAATAAGACAACCAAAAATTGCTGCCAGTAAGTTTCCTAAAAATCTCATTAAAGTTTTGTTATAAATTTGCTACAAAGATAATGATTGTAAAATAGTTTTATTTATTTTGTGATTCAATTATGAATGATCCCAAAACAATTTATTTATCTCTAGGTAGTAACCTTGGTGATAAATTATTTCACCTACAAAATGCTATGTTCAAAATAGCTAATGACATTGCTAGCATAAGCTCTGTATCTAGCCTCTACGAAAGTGCTTCTTGGGGTTTTGAAGCTGATAATTTTTACAATTGTTGTATAGCGATTAATACTACCTTACCCGCAAACGAACTACTCTTGAAACTCCAAGAGATTGAAAAAAAATTAGGTAGAGAACGTAATTATTACGGAGGATATAGTTCTAGAACTATTGATATTGATATTCTTTACTACGGTGACGAAATTATCGAAAGCGATACGTTAACGATACCACACCCATCGTTGCAAAAAAGACAATTTGTACTGAAGCCATTAAGTGATATTGCACCACAGTTTTATCATCCTATTCTAAATAAGGATACGCGCAATATGGTACAAATGTGTAAAGACAAAAGCAGCGTTACAAAAACATCTTTAAAGTTGCACAAAACCAGAGAGCAGCTTTTTTCAAAACTTAATTTTATTGCGATTGAAGGGAATATTGGTGCTGGCAAAACTACCTTGGCTTCAAAAATTGCAGAAGATTTTAATGCAAAGTTGATTTTAGAGCAATTTGCTGACAACCCTTTTTTACCCAAATTTTACGAAGATCAAGCGCGGTACGCCTTTCCGCTCGAAATGTCTTTTTTAGCAGAACGCTATCAACAGTTTACAGACGACACCAGCCAGTTCGATTTATTTAAGAGTTTTATGGTGAGCGATTATGATATTTTTAAATCGTTGATATTTGCAAAAGTAACGCTGCAAGAAGAAGAGTTTAAATTATACCGAAAGGTTTTTAATTTTATGCATAAAGAAATAACTAAACCTGGTTTGTACGTTTATTTATACCAAAACACTGCACGACTTTTAGAAAACATAAAAAAGAGAGATAGAGATTACGAGCAAAATATACCACAAGATTATTTAGAAAAAATAAATCGCGGATACTTAGAATTCATCAAAGGGGCTCAAGATCATAACACTTTAATTATAGACATTAGCGAATTGGACTTTGTAGCCTCTGAAAATGATTATGATTTCATCATCGAAAAGATGGTAGAATACAGTTGTGGAAAATAAAAAAATTAAGATAATATTCACATTTTACTTGCACAGTTTAAATGGTTTTCCTTAATTGCGCCTGTTAAACATAGTTTATACAACCAAATATTGTAGAAATTATGTTTAAACTAACTAACTCAAACTATATAAATCGCCCTAGCTATAACAGTTAGGGCATTTTATTTAGCTGAAGTTTCGACCAAAAATCCCATAGCACTACACCCGCACTTACCGATATATTTAGAGAATGTTTAGTGCCATATTGCGGAATTTCAATAACGGTATCACAAAAGGTAACCACCTCTTGTGTTACACCTTTAACTTCGTTTCCAAAAACAACGGCATATTTTTTAGTTGAATCTATATGATATTCATTTAAAAAGGTAGCATTTTCTGCTTGTTCAATAGCTATTGTTTCTATGTTTTGTTCTTTTAATTTTTTCAAAACATCTATCGTATTCTCTGCATATTCCCAAGTAACACTATCGGTTGCGCCCAAAGCAGTTTTATGAATATCTTTATGAGGTGGTTGAGCGGTTATACCGCACAAGTATATCTTTTCAATCAAAAAAGCATCGGCAGTTCTAAAAACAGAACCAATATTATTTAAGCTTCTTATATTATCTAAAACAACAATTATCGGTGTTTTTTGAGCTTCTTTAAACTCGTCTATAGCTAAGCGATCTAATTCGCTGTTTTTTAGTTTACGCATGTTTCGTTGTTCGTTGTTCGTTGTTCGTTGTTCGTTGATTGTTGTTCGTTGATGGTTTTGGGTGCTGGGATTTGGGATTTGGGATTTCTTGTTTCTTGTTTCTTGTTTCTTGTTTCTAAAAAATTCTGTTTTAATTTCTATATTTTCAAATGAACTTATTCTTAAATATGAACAAAATTATTGAAACCTTAGATAAAATAGTACATTCGTTTTTGTTATTTACACGATGTAAAAATAACCTAATTTAATAGCATTTGGCAAAGACAGAAAAAAAGAAGGTAACGCCTTTAATGAACCAATACAATACCATCAAGAAAAAATATCCTGATGCTTTATTGCTTTTTCGTGTAGGAGATTTTTATGAAACTTTTGGTGAAGATGCTGTAAAAGCGTCGAAAATATTAGGAATTATTCTCACCCATAGAAATAATGGTGGCGACCGAACTGAACTAGCTGGCTTTCCGCATCATTCTGTAAATACTTATTTGCCTAAATTGGTAAAAGCTGGTCAACGCGTTGCAATTTGCGACCAATTAGAAGACCCTAAACTTACAAAAACTATCGTAAAACGAGGTGTTACAGAGCTTGTTACACCTGGCGTTGCTTTTAATGATGATATTTTAAATGCCAAAACCAACAACTTTTTGTGTGCCGTACATTTTGGCAGAAAGTTAATTGGGGTTTCATTTTTAGATATATCAACCGGAGAATTTTTAACTTCTGAAGGTACCGAAGATCAAATAGATAAATTATTACAAAATTTTGCCCCAAATGAAGTATTGGTTTCAAAAGCGCATAAAAAGGAATTTTTAGAGCAATTCGGGAAACAATTTCATACTTTTTTTATGGAAGATTGGGTATATCAAGAAGATTATGCCTTAGAAACCTTAACACAACACTTTAAAACAAAAAGTTTAAAAGGTTTTGGTGTAGATCATTTACATCATGGTGTTGTGGCTGCTGGTGTGGCGCTGCATTATCTTTCAGAAACACAACACAAGCAACTACAACATATTAGTAAACTAGAGCGAGTTGCTGAAGAAGAGCATATTTGGATGGACAGGTTTACCATCAGAAACCTTGAATTATACCAAGCTAATAATGTTAATGCGGTTACTCTTTTAGATATAATTGATAAAACAATTTCGCCCATGGGTGGAAGAATGTTAAAGAGATGGCTAGCGTTACCTTTAAAAAATATCGAAAAAATAAATAGAAGACATCAGGTAGTTGCATACCTACATTCTAACGAAATTATTTTACAGAAACTACAACACCATACCAAACAAATAGGTGATTTAGAGCGCTTAATCTCTAAAGTGGCTACCGGAAAAATAAGTCCGAAAGAGGTTATTCAACTTAAAAACTCTTTAGAAGCCATTGTTCCTATTAAGCAACTAACAGCCAATAGCGATAATGATTCGGTGAAACTCATAAGTGATCAATTACAAGCTTGTGATATGCTAAGAGCAAAAATCAAAGAAATGATTTTTGAAGAAGCTCCTGTAAATATTTTAAAAGGTACCACTATTGCTAAAGGCTATTCTGAAGAGCTAGATGAATTGCGCGGTTTGGCATTTTCAGGAAAAGACTATTTGAACAAAATGTTAGCACGTGAAACGGAGCGTACTGGTATTTCTTCTTTAAAAATAGCATCGAATAATGTTTTTGGATATTATATTGAGGTTCGTAATACACATAAAGACAAAGTCCCAGAAGAATGGATTCGCAAACAAACTTTAGTAAATGCCGAAAGGTATATTACCGAAGAATTAAAAGAATACGAAAGTAAAATACTAGGAGCGGAAGAACGCATAGCCACCTTAGAGCAACAACTATTTTTACAATTGGTAGTTTGGATGCAAGAATATATTTCGCCCGTGCAGAATAATGCCTATCAAATTGCCCAGCTCGATTGTCTTTGTGGGTTTGCACAATTGGCAAAGGAAAATAATTATAACCAACCTAATATTACCGATTCAACAGATCTTGAGATTAAGAATGGGCGCCACCCCGTTATCGAAAAACAATTGCCTTTAGGGGAAGTTTATATTGCGAATGATGTAGTTTTAAACAGAGACGAACAACAGATTATTATGATTACTGGGCCCAACATGAGTGGTAAATCGGCTATTTTAAGACAAACAGCTTTAATTGTATTGTTAGCTCAAATGGGGAGCTTTGTGCCTGCGGAGTCAGCTAAAATTGGCTGCGTTGATAAAATATTTACGCGCGTTGGTGCAAGCGACAACATATCAATGGGAGAGTCTACTTTTATGGTAGAAATGAACGAAACGGCTTCTATTTTAAATAACCTATCAGAACGTAGTTTAGTACTTTTAGATGAAATTGGCCGAGGTACCAGCACCTATGATGGAATTTCTATTGCTTGGGCAATATCCGAATATTTACATGAGCACCCTGCAAGGGCAAAAACCTTATTTGCTACCCATTATCATGAGCTAAATGAAATGACAACGACCTTCGATCGTATCAAAAATTTTAATGTATCTGTAAAAGAATTAAAAGACAATGTGTTATTTCTTAGAAAATTAACCCCAGGTGGCAGCGAACATAGTTTTGGTATTCATGTTGCAAAAATGGCAGGTATGCCACAGCAAGTGATCGCCAAAGCAAATAAAATTTTAAAGAAACTCGAAAAATCTCATTCTAGCGAAGAGCTTACAGAAAAATTACAAGATACCCAAAGTGATATGCAGTTGAGCTTTTTCAATTTAGATGATCCTTTATTGCTCCAAATAAAAGAAGAAATAACACATTTAGACATCAATACCCTAACGCCTGTAGAAGCTTTGATGAAATTAAACGAAATAAAACGACTTTTAACCAAAAAGAAAAACGCCTAGTTATTTCTATAATCTCTGCTAATTAACTGTTAATGAAGCCTTCATATTTCAAAAAAAAGCAACAGGTAGACCTCAAAAATATTTTTTAATTCTTTTCTATAATTTTTCTTTGCTTTTTATATAATTATATTAAATTTGCATCCGCATTTGTAACGAATGTAACGTTCATTAAAAATACTCGCGAAAGTAGCTCAGGGGTAGAGCATCACCTTGCCAAGGTGAGGGTCGAGGGTTCGAATCCCTTTTTTCGCTCAACTACAATCCACGCTCGAGTGGTGGAATTGGTAGACACGTTGGACTTAAAATCCAATGGACATTAGTCCGTGCGGGTTCAAGTCCCGCCTCGAGTACAAAACCCTTGTTAATCTTACGATTTTCAAGGGTTTTTTAGTTTTTAATAGCTGCCTTCCAACAAAACGGCAGCCAATTAAAAAAACATGTTGGATTCACTGTTTACTTGGTCTTTTTTAGTATTTTCAGGTTTTTATATCAAACTTACTTAAAAAGACCACTTTACCTCAAAAAACTAAATAAAATTTGATACCAGCTTTATCATCCAACAAATAACCAAACCTAATTCCTTAATAAAAAAAATATCATGAAAATTGCCATTTTATCAGCAAACCAAAACCTATATTCTACTAAAAGACTTGTAGAAGCAGGTGAAAAAAAAGGTCACGAAATGGTGGTTATCAACCATACCAAATGCGATTTAGTCATTGAAAAAAAGAAACCTGGCGTTATTTACAAAGGGGAAGAATTAACCAATATTGATGCTATTATACCTAGAATAGGTGCTTCTGTTACTTTTTATGGAACGGCTGTAGTACGCCAATTTGAGATGATGAAAGTCTTTTCTGCTACGGAATCACAGGCCTTAGTAAGATCGAGAGATAAATTAAGAAGCTTACAAATATTATCACGTGCAGGTTTAGGTTTACCAAAAACCGTATTCAGCAATTACTCAAAAGAAGTGAGTGGTATTATTGATAAAGTGGGTGGAGCACCTTTAGTGATAAAACTCTTAGAAGGCACTCAAGGTTTAGGGGTTATGTTGGCGGACAATCGAAATTCGGCCGAATCTATTTTAGAGGCATTTAATGGTTTACAGGCCAGAGTTATTGTACAAGAATTTATTAAAGAAGCCAAAGGCGCAGATATTAGAGCTTTTATTGTTGATGGTGTTGTGGTGGGTGCCATGAAAAGGCAGGGCAAAGAAGGAGAATTTAGATCTAACTTACACCGTGGAGGCTCCGCTAATATCATAGAACTAACCGATGAAGAAGAAAATGCTGCTATACGCGCTGCAAAATCTTTAGGATTGGGTATTGCTGGTGTTGATATGCTTCAATCGGCTCGTGGTCCCTTAATTTTAGAGGTGAATTCATCGCCAGGTTTAGAAGGTATAGAGGCCGCCACTGGAAAAAACATTGCGGGACAGATTATAAAATATCTTGAAAGAAATGCAGAATAGTAAAATTAAGATTCTTGGAGAAACTATTTTACCAGGTAAAACCTATCAGCTTTCTTTAAATATTGCAAAATTACATACCGGTACCAGTATCGAAGTTCCTATTATTATATCGAGAGGTAAAGAAAAAGGGCCATCGATTTTATTAACAGGAGGTATTCATGGTAACGAGATTAATGGTGTTGAGATTGTTCGAAAAATAATTGCTAAAAAATATCATATTCCCACTGCTGGAATGGTGATTTGTATTCCTGTTGTCAATGTTTTTGGTTTTTTAAGTCAGACTAGAGAATTTCCAGATGGTAGAGACTTAAACCGCATATTTCCTGGCACCCGTACGGGTTCTTTAGCCAGTAGGTTTGCGTATCATATTGTAAAAGAAATTGTACCACATATCGCCTATTGTATTGATTTTCATACGGGTGGAGACCGGCGTTTTAATACCCCACAAATAAGAATTGGTAAAAATGATCATGAAAGCTTACAGCTGGCTAAAATATTTGGATCCTCTTTTATTATAAAATCTGCTAAAAGAGAAAAATCGTTCCGAGAAACTCTTTATAAATTAAATAAGAAAGTTTTATTATTTGAAGGTGGTAAATCGTTAAATATTAACTCGGATATTACCAAAGCTGGTTTATCTGGTTCCCTTAGAGTGATGCAGGAATTAGGCATTAGAAATTTTCAAAAAGAACTTGCTTTATTAGCACCCAAAGCGTCACCATTATTCCTTGTAGAAGATTCTACTTGGATAAGAGCTAAATTCTCAGGACTTTTTCATCCTTCTGTTCAATTAGGACAATATGTAAAAATTGGAGATCATTTAGGAAGTGTGTCTGACCCCTTTGGTAATTTTGACAAGAAACAAAAATCAACATTTGCAGGTCATGTTATTTGTATTAATCAATCTCCTATCGTAAATCAAGGTGATGCTATTATACATATCACTAAAAACGAAAGTCAATTAAA
>JANQTG010000074.1:0-5148 GCA_030731855.1 Cellulophaga sp.
TCTTCTTTATCAATATTATTGTCTATACTACCATCATCGTTTAAATATGCTGAGGGAAACATTAAAACGGCTGTTGATTTTTTTCCATTAAAGTTTGCCAATTCCATAGCAAAATTTCCAATATCGAAAATATTATCAAGGCTTCTACCCTTTGAAGCGTGTTTTCCTCCGATTTTTATAATTGCTTTTGGTAAAGTATCAGCTTTAAGAGCCTTAGAATAATACTCTCTGAAATTACGTTGCATAATATCTAAACGACTATGAAGACTTGAATAATAGTCTTTAACTTCTCTTAATCTATACGTTTCCCAAGACTCTTTTAAATCAGCTATTATTTTTTGAACTTTTAAATTTGTAATATCAGTACTTTTAAAAAACTCGTTTACCAATGTGGAATTTGATAATTCCGTAAATAAATGATAACTATCGTTTTGCATAGCCATTTTTGTCTCACTTATTAAATATTTTTTTACTGCGCTGTATAAAGTTCTTAAAGCAGACTTATTCTCTGATAAGTTATAAATTTCATCAATTAAAAAAACCTGTGCTGTCATATATTCTTGATCAATTCCCCAAAACTCAAATCCATTATTGATCGCTTTTTTTAAGAATACCTCATCTTCTTTTCCATCGAGAAAAGGAATTGGGATTTCTCCAACTAAATCATATACTTCGGTATTAAAATTATATAATGATTGGTTATTTTGGATAAGAGTTGTGATTTTAGCAGCACTACTTGGTCCAATTTCTGCTACAAAATGACTATAATTATGCTTAGCCAAGAGTGGAATGATTGCATTTGTAAATTTCGAAACCTGAGCTGAATAATGCTCTTCGCCAAGGACAAAAAATTGAGATTCTTCAATACTTCTTAGTAAAATATCAGCACCTTTCCCTTGAATATTAGATACGTTTACTTCAAAATAATACGTATTATTTTTAATGTAATCTGTATCCGGTTTTTGTTGACCAAAAGCTATTAGAATTGAAAATATACTAACTAATATAAAAAACATTTTCTTTTTCATGACCATTATTAATTGTTTTTGAAAGACGCTTCTTCTTAATTGTTTATTCTTATATTTTTAATCAATTCTATTCCTTTTTCAAAAATTTCATCTCTTTCAGTTGTGGTCTGTTTTATATAATTTGTTGGTATGTAGTCTTCACGGATAATTCCATTTACATGAAACAATTTCGTTGTCGTCAGCTTATACCCATAATTTTGATGTTTAAAATTAAAGTCAAAAACTTCTCCTGCCAATCTTCTCATTTCAGAACCAACTATTTCTCCCCGCTTCATACCCTCGAATCCAATAGCAAAACCTTCACCCATACTACCTGTCCATCTACCAACCAATATTACAACAGGTTTTTCATAAGCTTCTAAGCGTGGGCTTACATATTCAATCCAACTTCTTTCAATCTCTGGAGTATTTTTAGGCTTCTCTATATACGAGTGTTTCTGGTATGGTTCTAGTTTATCAATAAATCTGCCCATAAGTCCACGCGCAACGTAGGTGTTTCCGCCAAATATGGTATTTCTTACATCGATAACAATACCCTTTGTATGTGATAAATCATTTAAAGCTTGGTCAAATTCTTTTACTAAATTATTATTACCTAAAGCATCATTGATTCTTATGATTCCGATATCATTAACCATTTTTGTTGATAAGAGCGTTTCATTATTTTTTAAGATAATTGAATCTAAATCAAGCTTAATTTCTTTATTACTTGATAGTTTTAAAGTTAATAATCTTGGTTCACTGTATCTACCCGCTATGATTTTATTGGCAATCCATTCTCTTGTTTCCTTATCTTTTTTGTTATTGCAATGTGAAGGGAATTCTGCTATAACCTTATCAAATGAAATACCATTAAATGCTACAATTTCTGCACCAATAATCTGTTCATTTAGGTTTTCTATCTGTGTCTGCCAAACATTAACTATAGTAGGTTTGTTATCTTTAATACTAATATAAATAGGTGCGAAAAGCCGAAATGAATTATTTCTATTTGTGCTTAGGGTCAAATGATTATCATAAAATTCATTTAGTAAATACTCGAAAAACAATACCGTTTCTTCTTCAGTTTTTATATTTTCAATTTGTGATTGGTAGTATGATTTGAGACATTCCATATCAACATTTTTTTCCTTAAGGTAGATATAATATTTAGATAGGTTAGCCACAATTTCATTTAAATCCTCTCTGATTTCAGCTTTATTAATTTCTTTATTTTGTGAATTGATAAAAGAAATATTTAGAAGGATTACTAAAAGTAAAATGTATTTTTTCATGTGTCTTAAATTTTCGTATAGCACAAATTAAAAGGTAATTGCATTAACTATAACCACACAAAAGGGTAGTTTTCACCTCAAAGTTATGATGATCTACAGAAGATAATTATTCTTTGCAAAAGAAATAGCTTCTGTAATATTTGATACTTCAAATTTTTCAAATAGTTTTTTTCTATGGAATTTCACCGTATTTGATGATAGAAATATTTTTTCGGCAATTTCATTAATTTTAAATCCTCTTATGGATAATTGAAGAATTTCTTTTTCTCTATCAGATATTTCAATAGCTTTTATAGGTTGCCAAATACAATTCTTTTCGTTGTACTCTAAAAACTTTTGGTTGCCCTTTTTATATATTTTTATATTTCCAGAAGTATTTGATGAAGAAAGTGACACAAGGCAAATAGCCTTCCATATTTTACCATTACCATCTAGAAACAAAGGGGTTAATTTTTGATTAATCAAGATTTTTTTTCCTTCTCGGTTCTTCAAATGAAAATCATACGATATAGAATAATTTTTCCTTTCTTTTAGCGGAATTGTTTCGTAAAAATCAAAACCCAATTGATTTATTTTTAATAATAGCTCTAGATCTTTTTTTATAACATATTTAAAATAAAACTCATATCCCATTTCTTGAACCTCTTTAGAAGAATGTCCACATAAAAGTAATGGATTGTCTGAAACGTACTCAAATCCTTTCTCTTTATAGTCTATAATATAAATACTATTATTACTAAGCCTCTCAAATGCTTTTACGGTGTCAAGATAATTCGACATTTGTAAATATTCATTTTCAGAAATATTTATCATAGCATTTTGAAATGAAAAAAAGTCGTTTATGTTTGGCATATTAATTTTGTATTATAATGCTAGTTTTTTACTAAAAGTCAAATAGCTTTAGTGAATGCCTTTTTGATTTTTATTTAAATTTATAAAATGCAATTAATTAGGTTATCAAAATAGAATTCACGCTCTATTATTATTATTATATAAATCTATAATTTACTAAACTCAATATTCTTAACATTAATCATAGAAAAACTGAATCCTATAATCTTATTTTTAGCATCTCTTACAAAAGTTATCTCTGCTTCTGGCCAACCAACAACTTCAAATACATCCTTACTCTGCGCTGCTAAATTCATTGGAACTCTCGGATGTGTCAAAGTTAATGTATCATCCTGTCGAATAAACTCATACTCAGTTAAAAGCTCTTCGCTATAATATCTACCTACATAGTTTTCGAATGCACTGTAATCAATGTGTGCTTCATTCTTGATTGCTTCAACTATTTTTTCTTCATTTGCCTTTTCCTGTTTAGTTTCAGGAATAAAATCATCCTTAAAAAAAATATCAATGATTTGATTTGGAATGTTTATCGGATGAACTGATGGTGTATTTGCCATCATAATCACGGCAAAATCTTGTTCTGGAAATGTAGCAATTCGGGCTCTATAGCCTCCAATAGCACCGCCATGGCCTATTTCTGGTAGTCCCTTATAGTTACTTCTTTCTAATGCTAAACCGTAGTTTGTTTTTTCTCCATTATTCAAGGTGCCTACCGTTCCCATTTTTTTAAAAATAGCTTCTGTTCCTACATCAAGCCTCTTAAAATTCAAAACCCATAAACTTAGATCGGCTATGGTGGTTAATAAACCTGAAGAACCTGGAGCAGCTTCATTCAAAACACTTTTGACAAATCCATTACCACTTGGATAGTAGGCGTATGCTTTATTTTTTACTATTAGGCGATGGTCATCTAAAAATTCACTATTCACCATTGTTAAGGGTTCAAAAATGTTTTCTTTTGTAAATGTGGCAAAGGAGGTTCCTGAAACCCTAGCCACTACTTCAGCTAATAAGGTGTAACCCGTATTGCAATACATGTATTGTTCTCCTGGAATGAAATTCAGTGCTTTCTGTTTACTAATAATTTTTAGAAGTTGTTCTGTGGTTACTACATCACTTTCTAACCAACCCATTAGTGCAGCCAATACCGCCTCTTCTCGTAAACCACTAGTGTGGTTTGCTAAGTGTTTTAGTGTAATGATATGACCAAAATCTGGCACTTCAGGAATGTACTTTCTAATATCATCATCCAAGGAAAGTTTACCTTCTTGCTCCAACAATAATATTGAGAATGCTGTAAACTGTTTTGCAACAGAGCCAGGAATAAAAACAGATTTTTCAGTAATGGGCAGGTTATATTCCAGATTAGCACTTCCAAAGGTTTTTTGGTAAATAATACTATCGTTTTTTATAATCGCAACAGCCGCTCCTGGCGTATTGGCATTATCCCACGGTAAAAATACCTGGTCAACCTGTTCAAATGGAGAACTTGCTTTTTCGACTATTTTTTGAACCGATAATTTGTATTCTCCTTGTATTTCTTTAGGGTCAATTGAAGCAACTCGGAACCTATAAACGCCTTTTTCAGTAGAGGTGATGGAAATCATTTCAGGTCCAAATCTTCCATTCGGACTGTCAAATTCCCCTATCTTTTTACCATCAGTATCAAATGCCGTAATGGCTACATCTACTCCTATTTGGTTTAGTATTAAAAAGGCCAATTGATTGTCTTCTAATACTAATGTGTAGTCATGATTTTTATTTGAACTAATTTTCTTTGAAATAGTATCATGTAGTTTTAATGCTGTTTGGGTGCTAGCATATATTGGTATAATTAGTAGTATAGATAGTATAATACGATTCATTTTAGTTTTTTAAAAGGTTAGTGATTTTTGTAATCATTTTTTTTGCATTTTCATTTAAACTGTCAATTTCTAGTAATTTTTTATAATTAAATAGAGCTAAATCATAATTTTTATTTAGAAAATAGGCTT
>JANQTG010000074.1:5201-5407 GCA_030731855.1 Cellulophaga sp.
CCTAAACTATCCCAAGCATTACTAGATAAAGGATAAATTTCAGTGTTGTATTTAAAGTAAAAAAGTGCCTTTTCAATATCTGGTTTTGTATAAAGAAATAAATAACCGTAGAAATTGATTCGTTCTTCTGGTAAGTAGATATTGTAACCGAGTCTTTCGGATAATTTAGAAAACTGAGTTTCTATTAACCTTGGATCAGTTAACAT
>JANQTG010000075.1 GCA_030731855.1 Cellulophaga sp.
TCCTAAGTCTAGCGTGTCTACCAATTCCACCACGCCTGCCTACGGCAGGTAAACCTGCTTTCTGTAGTATAGTTAAACCTGCTCTTCGCAAGTAAACTTGCTTTGTTTTCCCTTTTTAGAGCTAAAAAACTTAATTTCCTTCCGCTAAGGGAGTGCAAATATAAAGTAAAAAATGAATTATGAAATACTTACTTTAAAAAACTTCTTTTTTGTAATTTTATAGTCGAATAAAATACCTCAGTGCTAAAGCCTTCAGGGTATCAAATTAAAAAAATAAAAACCCAAATTCCAAAGAAAAAGCGAGTCAAATACTCAGAGTATTAAATAGTAAAAAAACTTATGAACGCAATCAAAAATTATATTTCAGAACATAAAGATCGTTTTATATCAGAACTAATAGAACTTCTAAAAATACCGTCAGTAAGCGCAGATACTGCCTTTACTCAAGATGTTTTAGATACTGCCGAGGCGGTAGAAAAAGCTTTAATTACCGCAGGTTGCGATAGTGTTGAAATTTGTGAAACAGCTGGCTACCCTATAGTTTACGGTGAAAAAATTATTGATGTCCACTTACCCACCGTTTTAGTTTATGGCCATTATGATGTGCAACCAGCAGATCCAATTAATTTATGGACTTCCCCTCCTTTTGAACCTGTCATAAAAAAAACCGACAAACACCCTGATGGCGCTATTTTCGCTCGTGGTGCTTGCGATGATAAAGGGCAAATGTACATGCATGTTAAAGCCTTGGAGTTTATGGTAAAAACCAAGCAATTACCTTGTAATGTTAAGTTTATGATTGAAGGCGAAGAGGAAGTTGGCAGTAACAACCTAGCCATTTTTGTCGCTAATAATAAAGAAAAACTAGCCAACGATATCATTTTAATTTCCGATACCGGAATGATTGCCAATGATGTTCCCTCGATTACAACGGGACTTCGAGGATTAAGTTATGTAGAAGTTGAAGTTACGGGCCCAAATCGCGATTTACACTCTGGTTTGTACGGAGGTGCAGTGGCGAACCCTATCAATATTTTATCAAAAATGATTGCTAGTCTGCATGATGAGAACAACCACATTACCATTCCAGGTTTTTATGACAAAGTAGAAAATTTATCAAAAGAAGAGCGCGCCGAAATGGCAAAAGCGCCTTTTAGCTTAGATAATTACAAAAATGCTTTAGATATTGACGCGGTTTACGGCGAAGAAGGTTACACCACCAACGAACGAAATTCTATTAGACCGACTTTAGATGTCAACGGAATTTGGGGTGGCTATACTGGCGAAGGGGCTAAAACTGTGATTGCCAGTAAAGCATTTGCCAAAATCTCCATGCGTTTGGTTCCTAATCAAGACTGGAAGGAGATTACCGAATTATTCAAAACTCATTTCGAAAGTATCGCTCCTAAAGGTGTAAAAGTGTTGGTAAAACCGCATCATGGCGGACAAGGCTATGTTACTCCTATTGACACCATTGGCTACCAAGCAGCTTCAAAAGCCTACGAAACAACCTTTGGCAAAAAACCTATTCCACAACGCAGTGGAGGTAGTATTCCTATTGTTGCCTTATTTGAAAAAGAACTTCAAAGCAAAACTATATTGATGGGGTTCGGACTTGATAGCGACGCCATTCATTCGCCAAACGAGCATTTTGGCGTATGGAATTATTTAAAAGGAATCGAAACTATTCCTTATTTCTATGCGCATTTTACAGCGTTAACAAAACAACAAACCACATAAAAATCACTTTTTAAAACTTACAAGTTACTATTTTTTGGGCGTTCCCTCACGGGCGGGCTATCCGTTGCAAATCCTCACCACAAAAAAGTGGCTCCGGGTTTTCCACTACTATCCCTAACGCAAAAGAAAAAGTGTAGAAAGGTGCAGTTTTTTTAGTTATTACCTATAAAATTTGCCCATCAAACCCATAATTCCACTTTTTCGTGGTAATTTCAACCACATAATTTAAAACAATGGATTCGAACATAAATTTAGCAGTACTTATTGACGGTGATAACATTCCATCGGCCTACGTAAAAGAAATGATGGAAGAGATCGCTAAATACGGCAACCCGACCATTAAAAGAATTTATGGCGATTGGACGAAACCCAATTTATCAAAATGGAAAAATCTTTTGCTAGAAAATGCCATTACACCCATTCAGCAATACGGCTACACTACAGGTAAAAACGCCACAGATTCTGCCATGATTATCGATGCTATGGATATTTTATATTCAGAGAAAGTAAACGGATTTTGTCTCGTTTCTAGCGATAGCGATTTTACCAGATTGGCGACACGTTTGCGAGAAGCCGGAATGAAAGTCATTGGCATTGGAGAGAAAAAAACACCGAATCCGTTTATTGTAGCCTGCGATAAGTTTATTTATATAGAAATTTTAAAGTCAAAAACTGCCAACACAGAAAGTGATACTGAAAAAAGTGACGATAAAGGAAGTATCGATACGATTACTAAAAATGACATTCAATTAATAAAGACAACCATTACCGATGTTTCTGATGATGATGGCTGGGCCTTTTTAGGCGATGTCGGGAGTCTTTTACAAAAGAAACAACCCAATTTTGACTCTAGAAATTATGGTTTCGATAAGCTTACACCGCTGATAAAATCTATCGATATTTTTGAACTAGAACAGCGCGAAAATCCTAAAAGCAGACATAAATTAATATTTGTACGGGTAAAGCAGAGGAATAATCCGAAAGGGAAGAAGGGTTAATTGAAAATGTAAAATTGAAAGTTGAAAACGTGAAAAAAATCGTTGGTGGTTTTTCGTGAAAAAGGTTTATTGTTTCAGGTTTAAAGTTTCAGGTTAAAAAAAACGTTGATGGTTGATGTTTGTTCGTAAAAAGAGTAATCTGTGTTCAGTGTTCAGTGTTCAAAAATTGTCCATTTATGTATTAGGTTGGCTCTATATCCAGTTTTTCAAACCTCTTGTTAATGACTTTTTCTATTTTTGATTTTTCATTTTCTTTAGACATTTGACATTCGACTTTAGACCCTTTGCTATAAACTCCTAAACACATAAACTAATAAACTTTTTTTACTAGTTGACGGTTGCAAGTGAAAAGAGTGTTCAGTGTTCAGTGTTCAAAAATTGTCCATTTATGTATTAGGTTGGCTCTATATCCAGTTTTTCAAACCTCTTGTTAATGACTTTTTCTATTTTTGATTTTTCATTTTCTTTAGACATTTGACATTCGACTTTAGACCCTTTGCTATAAACTCCTAAACACATAAACTAATAAACTTTTTTTACTAGTTGACGGTTGCAAGTGAAAAGAGTGTTCAGTGTTCAAAAATATAAATTTGACATTCAAACATATAATTTTTTGAACTTGATACTTGTACTTTTATATGTACTTATACTTTAAATTCCCCCTTTGGGGGCTAGGGGGCCTTTACAACTTCTTCACATACTTGGTAATAATCACAATCTGTTGCCCGTCTACTTTACCCTCAATATAATCCGCATTTTCGTGATCTAGTGATATTCTGCGTACTGCTGTTCCTTGTTTAGCCACCATACTAGAGCCTTTTACTTTTAAATCTTTCACTAAAACTACGCTATCGCCGTTTTCTAAAATAACGCCATTAACATCTCTATGGATAATTTTATCGGCTTCTGCCAAACCTTCTCCTGTAGCTTTCGCCCAAGTAAGTGCTTCATCTTCTAAATACAGCATATCAAGCAAATCTTTAGGCCAGCCTTCTGCTTTTAAACGAGAAAGCATACGCCAAGCGATTACTTTTACAGAATCGAACTCACTCCACATACTATCGTTTAAGCAACGCCAATGATTTGTATCGGTATTCTCTGGGTTCTCTATTTGGTCTATACAGGTGCTACAGGCTAAAAGACTCCCATCAATACCACCAACAGAAACCGGTGGAACTTCATATACTTTCAAATCTATTGTAGATGTACATAATTCGCAAGTAGTGTTGCTTCTATCTTTTAGTTCCTGTAAAACGCTCATATTTTTTTGTTTGGTGACACAAACTTAGAAAATTCTATCAGAAACGAACCCAAATATAATGTCCAATTAAAATTATTTTAACTCTACACTTGTAGAATAAAAATAATTGCTCTATGTTTGTAGAGTAACAAAGTAACTATTTTAGTAAGTTTTCATTATATGGATTCGAAACTTTTAACTCGTTAACTTTTTTGCTATTTAACTTATTTAAACAATACCACATGCAATTATCAAAATCGGAAGAAGAATTAATGAATGTTTTATGGAAGCAAAAAAAAGCTTTTATGAAAGATCTGCTCGATGCTTACGATGATCCAAAACCAGCGACAACAACTATTGCAACACTCTTAAAAAGAATGACAGACAAAGGTTTTATTGGATACGAAAATTTAGGCAGGTTAAGAGAATATTATCCTTTGGTAAAAAAGAAAGATTATTTCTCAAAACATGTAAACGGACTCATAAAAAACTTTTTTAATGATAGCGCTAGTCAGTTTGCTTCGTTTTTTACCCAAGAAACTGCTCTGACAAAAGAGGAATTAGAAGATTTAAAAGCTTTAATAGAAAAAGAAATTAAAAACAGATAACTATGCTGATCTATATTCTAAAAGTTACCACCTGTTTAACTATCTTCTATGCATTCTACAAACTGCTTTTGGAACAAGAAAGCATGCACAGCTTTAAACGCTTTTATCTTTTGGCGGCCGTAGTTTCAGCTTTTATAATCCCCGCATTGATCTTTACAGAATATGTGTATGTAAGTCCAGAACCTGCCTTTGAGGTGCTACCCATTGATTATCCGGTAGAAGAATTTCATGCGACAGCTACTCCTGAACAAACGGACTATTTAAATACCATTTTATGGAGTATTTACGGACTTGGTGTATTAGTTTTCGGATTCAAATTTTGTCAAAATCTTATTATCATTGGCAATAGAATTAAAACAAACCAAAAAGTTAAAGAAGAACAAATAATTAACGTGCTACTACAAGAGAAATTAGCGCCACATACTTTTTTTAATTTCATTTTTTTAAACAAACAAAAGTTTAATGCGAATGAAATTCCAGCAGCAGTATTACTGCATGAAAAAACACACGCTACTCAAAAACATAGTGCAGATGTTCTTCTTATGGAGCTAGTACAGGTATTCTTCTGGTTCAATCCTTTTGTTTATCTCTTTAAAAACGTAATCAAACTAAATCACGAATTTTTAGCTGACCAGGCGGTGATGCAAAAAGGAGTAGAAATTTCCACGTATCAAAAAATTTTATTGGCATTCTCATCAAATGCCTCAAGCCCAGAAACGGCATTAACGAATGCCATCAATTATTCATCAATCAAAAAACGATTTACAGTCATGAAAAAAAACACCTCAAAAAAAGCCGTATGGCTCCGTAGTTTA
>JANQTG010000076.1:0-1168 GCA_030731855.1 Cellulophaga sp.
ACGATCTACTCTGCCATTTGCTCCTGTTTTATTATCTGATAAAGCATCTTTTATTTCTTGAATTTCACTGTAAATAAAATCATATATTTCTTTCTCAGTTGCTCTTGCAGGGAAAAGTTCGTCTTGCGGATCGTCTTGATTTTGCGGTATGGTAATTAAAGGTACACCTCCAAATCTCTTAACTAATTCAAAATATTCATAAGCTCTAAGAAATCTGGCCTCTGCTAATTTAGAATCAATATAGTTTTGATTTAAACTAGTGCTTTTTGGAAGATCTCTTAGTAAAATATTGATATTACGAATATTTTCATAAGGCCAGCGGTCAAGAAAACCAGGACCTGTAACCGCAGTATATTGTCTTCTGAATGCGTCATTGGGAAATTGCCAGTTAGCAAAATTTATATGTTCAGCACCAACTGCTGAAATTAGCCCCATGCCCGAGGTTCCAAAACCTCTATTCTCTTTGAAATTCATACTTCGGTATAAATCAGCAATATAAGATTCGGTTAAATTTTGATCTTCAAATATTACTGTTTCTGATATAAAATCAGGCTCTTTATTTAGTGAATCTTCGCATCCTACAAAAAAGGAGCTAATAATGATAATGGTTATAATTTTTCTTAACATGATTTCATTTTTTTTAGTTTATAAACCTATGCGCATCCCTAAAGTGAACGTTCTTAAAATTGGTAATGTGAGCCCCGAAGTGTTTGAAGCTTCCTCGGGATCTATAATATCATTGAAAATACCTAATCGAGAAAAAGTCATTAAATTATCTCCAGCTATATAGATTTCCAAATTATTTAGTTTTAGCTTCTCTAAAACTTCGGGTGAAAATCTGTAGTTCATATTTGCTGTTTTTAACCTTAAATACGTCCCATCTTTTAGCCAAAAATCAGACGCCGCTTCATTCCATATTCTAGCACCATTTCTATCAAAAGCAGGTAATTGAGCATTTGGATTAGATCCTATACCAGGATTTGAAACATCTTGACGCCAACTAAATTGTTCATGAAGCGTATATGGTACAGTTTCGTTATCAAAAGGATTACGAGCACCAGCACTAACTAATACATTAAATTTAGAAGCACCTTGCCAAAGCATCCCTAATGAAAAGTTTTTGTAGCTAAAATTCGTATTTAGAGAGAACAACATTTCAGGGATACTT
>JANQTG010000076.1:1178-1486 GCA_030731855.1 Cellulophaga sp.
GATCTTCTCTATTTAAAATATTATCTCCGTTTCTATCCACATATCTTATATCTCCTGGTTTGGGCAGGCCATTAATATCTTCAATGGTATTTTGACTTAAAAACTCATCAACTTCTTGTTGGGTATTAAAAAGACCATCTGTTTCATAACCAAAGGAGGTATTCACGTAACGCCCTGATCTTTTATCTAATCTTACCTGCGTAGGATCCGAAAAATCAATATTTTCTTGAAATTGTCCAAAACGTTCTCTAGCTAGCGTAAATGTTCCGGCAATATTCATTCCAAAATCTCCAAAAGTATCTTTGTAA
>JANQTG010000076.1:1496-2787 GCA_030731855.1 Cellulophaga sp.
CAATAATACCTCAAATCCACGATTATTTCTTGAATCTAAGTTGGTGGCAGGTAAGTTAGCTCCAAATGTAGAAGGTAAGCCTACCAATGGTGTTCTTAGTAACCCTTCTCTTAAACGATAAAAAGCATCCACATTTGCGAAAAGTTTACCACCGAAGAAACTCATGTCTAACCCTACGTTATACATGGTTGTTTCCTCCCATGATATGAGGGAATTAGCTAAGCCTTCCGTTCTGATGGTTGGTGTTGGCGTATTTCCGTCTAAATAATACACCTGCCCTGTTTCTGAAAAACCAGATAAAAATTCGAAAGCAGTATTTCCAACATTGCTATCAATACCTGTTTCAGAATAAGAAAGTCTCAATTTTAATTCCTGTAAATTTTTCTTATCTTTTAAAAAGTTTTCGTTCCTAATATTCCAACCCACCGAAACAGATGGAAAAAACCCCCAACGCGCTTCAGGACCAAATTTAGAACTGCCGTCAGATCTAAAAGTACCTTCAATTAAATATTTATCATCAAAGGAGTAGTTAATTCTTCCAGCAAAACTTTGACGTGTATAACTCAAGGGGACACCTATACCGCCGGTAGTGGTCAAGTTATCATCACCAGCACTAACTTGAGGAACGTCAGAGGACAGTAAATCTCTCCTTAACACGGTTAATCTTTCATAAAAATTATCTTCTTTTTCGGCAAAAACTAGTGCTCCAATAGTGTGCTTATCTATTTTTTTTTCATAATTTAAGTAAAATCTGGAAAGAATTCTTCGTTTTGGGTCATCATTAAAATTTGCACTACCTATATATTTGAAAAAATCATTGGTAGAAATCGTAGCTTCTTTAATATAACCTTCGCTGTCTGCCAGAGCACTTTCAGGATTAAAAGACCACACATCGTAGGGGCTTCTTAAACGGTTTTGTGTAATTAATCGAAATCTTATATTATTATTGAGTCCTACACTTAAACCAGGAATAAACGGCACATCATATTTAAGATTTAAAGCGGCAGCTAAGGTTTCTAAATTCGTTCTTTCATACCCTGCAAATTTTTGCTGGACTCTTGCAACGGGCGAACGTTGAGAAAAGCCAGAAAAAGGTGCGCGATCAGGATCTGGTAATGACGGATTAAAAATAGGTTGAGCCGTTCTTAGATCACCCCATATATCACCTATATTTACAGAAGAATAATCTCTAAATTCGTCGATATAGGAACTATTGAAACTCAAGCTTAAATTGTCTGTTAAATCAGCATCTAAATTACTGGTAATATTAATTTTGGAATATTCGTAATCT
>JANQTG010000076.1:2797-3549 GCA_030731855.1 Cellulophaga sp.
AATACCTGTTTGATTAAGAATACCTGCCGATGTAAAATACCGAACACTTTCCGAGCCACCTCTTACGCTTAAATTATGCTGAGAAACTGTTGAACCGCTACTTCTCAACAATGCATCTACCCAATCATAACTTGGCAAGGCTCCTGATTGTGCGTCCCTTAGATTATCTTCTGTAAATAAAGATCCATAGGATATGGGCGCGTTGGGGTTAGCCGGATTAAATTGTTCGTTAAAAACTCCCTCTCTTCCTAGTCTTATAAAACCTTCCGCGTTACTGGGAGTGGGGAAGGTTAGTCGATTTTGTACCCCATACCAGCCGTTATAATCAACTCTAGCTTTTCCAGATGTTCCTCTTTTTGTAGTCACTAAAATAACACCATTTCCTGCTCTTGCTCCATATATGGCTGCTGAGGCATCTTTAAGAATAGAAATAGTTTCAATATCATTGGGGTCTAACCTGTCTAAAAATGATTCAACGCCGTCTACAATCACTAAGGGAGTTCCAAAACCTCTAATGCTTAAATTTACATTGTCTTGGCCAGGCAGCCCGGGGTTTTGGTTTGAAATTAATCCAGGGACTTGACCTATTAATAAGTTCTTAACATTGGTAGCAGGAATTTCTGTTAACTCATCTACATTAAGACTAGATACCGAACCTGTAACATTAATTTTTTTTTGTGTAGTAGATGTCATTAGTAAAAATTTTAAATAAACAACTAACGCGCGGAAAAGTAAATTCCGTTGGCAGTCAA
>JANQTG010000076.1:3559-5374 GCA_030731855.1 Cellulophaga sp.
ATTTTTTTTTGTGTACCGTAACCTACAATTACAACTTCATCTAACTGTGCAGCATCATCATCTAAGGTTATATTAACTACTGATTGATTATTGATACTAATTTCTCTTGATTTCATTCCTATGAAACTAAAAAGTAGAATAGCATTATTAGTGCTGTCTTCAATTTCATAGTTACCATCAAAATTTGTAGCTACCCCATTAGTAGTTCCTTTTTCCACCACACTAACTCCTGGTAGCGGTGTTTGATTAGCATCGAGGACGACCCCTGTTATTTTTACCTGAGACCATGTTGCATGGGTTCCAAGAATTAAACTAAAAATGATAAGTAGTTTGTTTTTCATAAGTGAGTTATTTAGTTTTTAAGAACATTATTTAAATGTACTATAATGTTTTTTGTTGATTTTTTTTTAACAAGTCATTATTTATGAATTTAATATAAATTATAGTTCAATAGTATTTTTTAATAATATTTAAGGGACTAAATATTATTAATATGTAAATTTATAGACTTATTATACTCTTTTAATAGACTTAAAAACTAAATACATGGATGATATTACTATAAAGGAAGGATTTTTAGGTCAAAAGATGATTGCCTTACCTAATTCTATTTTAGACATTGTAAAATGTAATGAAATCACTCAAAAATTTTACATCACAGATTTAGGATATTATCCTAAAGCCAACCATCATTATCGAAAGCGTAAAAATGGTTCTAATCAATTCATATTTATATATTGTGTAAATGGTAAAGGTGAAATTATTTTAGAGGGTTCTAGTACATTAATTTCTCCTAATCAGTTTTTTATAATCCCTAAAAAAACAAATCATGAGTACAGAGCTAATGAAGCAGACCCATGGAGTATTTATTGGTTTCATTTTGATGGTGCTATCGCTTTTGAATTATACAAGCGCTATTTAGGAACAAATATTAAAAACTATAAGACCATTTCATTTTCAGTGGATAAAATTCAAATTTTTGAAAAAGTTTTTAGTCTTTTTAATCGGAATTCCTTAGAATACCAAATGGAATACGCTAATCTCTTGAGTTTAAATCTTATTAGTTCTTTTATTTATCACGATTTTGAAGCGGATATTCAAACAAATAGTAGGAATACTCTAGTGGAATCAATTAAAAATTTTCTACTTAGAAATTTAGATAAGAATTTTACACTTGAGCAAATAGCTTCAAAATTTAATTATTCTAAGTCTTATTTACACACTAAATTCAAAGTAGATACTGGGTATCCGATATTAGTTTTTTTTAATCTAAAAAAGACACAAAAAGCCTGTGAATATTTAAACTATACGGATTTAAGCATTAAAGAAATTAGTTTTAAAGTGGGTTTTGAGGACCCACTATATTTTTCGAGAATCTTTAAAAATTTTATGGGAAAATCCCCTAGAAATTATAGAAAGAATCATCGGAAGTAATGACTAGCTTAGATAGGCTATCGCGTCTTTTTTTTTGAAACTATCCTAAAAGTGGTTGGTGCATTGAAATAGGCGTCCTAATCTTCACAATAAAAAGATCCACAGGGGAATTATTTGTGGATCAAATAGTTTCATACAACTTTACTTTTAGTACAAACAAAAAGTCTAGAGACAGAAAAAAATTTATTGTGGGTCCTATTTTAAGAAACTAACCTAACTAAAACTTTAAATAGATATTAAAAGTACGACCAATGAAACGGATATTTATCTAGAATTTTTTTACATTTTTAAAGCTGAAATATATCAAACTATTTCTTTTGGTACTAAAAATAATAAAAGTTAAAATTGAAGACTACGAGTTTTTTTAAGTCGATGTAATAT
>JANQTG010000077.1:0-32065 GCA_030731855.1 Cellulophaga sp.
CGCGATGGCAGTACTGGAGTTGATTTCGGAATTTGGAAGAGCATCTCCCCTGCTTCACTTTCTTGCCCTTTAGATGTACATTCTGGCAATGTCGCGCGGAAATTAAAGCTCTTAACACGAAAACAAAACGATGCGAAAGCCTTAGCAGAACTCGATAAAAGCATACGTAAATTAGACCCAATAGACCCCGTAAAATACGATTTTGCGTTATTTGGATTAGGGGTTTTTGAGAAGTTTTAGACCTTAAATTTTTTACATAATGTAACAAAACTGCTTTTTCTTCACTAATACGGTAAACCATTTAGTATGAGCGGAGCTGGACACATGTTACACGCGATTAAATCATTAAACGCTAACCGGAAGCTTTTAAAGAAAAGAACTATACGTCATAAAAGCGATTTTAATAGAAAAATTGATACTGATAAGCCAATTTTCAAAAAATCGACTCCAGAACAAATGAGAGTCATCAGAAAAAAGATTAAAAATTATAAAAAGACAGATCGGCAAATCAACATTTTAGTATTCTTTCTAATCCTTTTATTATTATTTCTTCTATTTAGCACAGTCATACTTTAAAAATGTAGTATTTTGGTAGTAAAATAATTTCTTTTATGCATTTAAAAACCTTAACACTTATACATTACGCACTTCTTTTTGGTTTAGTTGCCTTTGCTGCTATTAGTTATTTTTATGGAGTTGGCTTTGTTGGTCAGTTTGAAGTTCAAGGAGATCCTTTTATCTATATAATCCCAATGGTTGCTATGCTTGGATATTTTGGCAGTAAAATACTTTTCAAAAAACAATTAGAAACCATTGAGAAATCAGATTCATTAGCTTCAAAATTAGCAAAATACCAAACTGCATCCATAGTAAAATACGCGTTGATTGAGGGGCCAACCATACTTGCATTAGTTATTTTTATGGGTAACGGCTATACCTTATATTTTAGTATTGCAATTTGTCTTGTACTCTATTTAGCAGTTCAAAGACCCACTAAAGATAAATTGATACAAGATTTAGATTTAAACACTACTGAACAGCGAGAACTATAAGGGGTATTTTCCGTTTATTAAATAGGATACCGATGAAAAAACTATTACTAAAAATTTCTAGTCTATTTTTAATGATGACCGCAACAGCACAAAGTCAAGATTGGCCTAATTTTGAGCGCTTTAGAGCTGCCAATGAAAAGTTAGGTTTACCTACTGAAAACGAAAAAAGAGTCGTTTTTATGGGAAATTCTATTACTCAAGGATGGATAGAATATGGAAACCCTGAACTTTTTAGTAAAAACTCTTATGTAAACAGAGGCATTAGTGGACAAACCACACCACAGATGTTAGTCCGTTTTAGAGTAGACGTTATTGCTTTACAACCCAAAGTTGTCATTATTTTAGCAGGCATTAATGATATTGCGGGCAATACAGGACCGTCTACTTTAGAAATGATTCAAGATAATTTAATTTCCATGGTTCAATTAGCGCAAGCGAACAATATAAAAGTGATACTATCTTCTATTTTACCAGCCAACAAATTTAATTGGCGACCAGAAGTTAATCCGGCTGATAAAGTTATTGAAATGAATGTCTTTATTAAGAAATATGCCGAAACGCATAATTGCATTTATATTGATTATTATACACCGATGGTAGATAATGAAAAGGGTTTAAAAGTAGCATATTCCGAAGATGGTGTACATCCAAATATAAAAGGATATGCTGTAATGACACCTTTGGTTCAAGAAGCTATTAAAGAAGCCCTTAAAGACCATTAGCTTAACTTATAGTTTACCTATGCAAAACCCTTTAGTAAGTATTATAATTCCCTTTAAAAATACTGAAGACTATATAGAAGCGTGTTTTACATCTATTCTAAAACAAACCTACACCAATTTTGAAGTGTTAGCGGTAAACGATAATTCGTCTGATGCGAGTGCTAATATTGTTCAAAGAATTACAACAAAAGATAGTAGATTTAAAATATTAAATAACAAAGGCTCAGGAATTATCAGCGCCTTGCAACTAGCTTATTCAAAAGCTTCGGGTGATATGATCACCAGAATGGATTCTGATGATTTGATGACCGCTAACAAGTTGCAAGTTATGGTTACCAATCTTTTAGATTATGGGAAAGGGCATCTAGCGCTTGGCAAAGTGAATTATTTTGCTGAAAATGGAATTAACAATGGGTATGCGAGCTATGAAAAATGGCTTAACGATTTAACGGAAAAAGCTGCAAATTATACGGAAATCTATAAAGAATGTGTAATTCCGTCGCCCTGTTGGATGGTCTATAAAACAGATTTTGACTTGTGCGGTGGTTTTAACCCAAATACCTATCCAGAAGATTACGATTTAGCCTTTCGTTTTTACAAAATTGGCCTGAAATGTATTCCTAGTACTGAAGTTTTACACTTATGGCGCGACTATAATACCAGAACATCAAGAACCAGTGAGCACTATGCTGAGAATAATTTTTTAGAGTTAAAAATAAAGTATTTCTTAAGATTAGAGCATCAAATTGATAAAGAGATTGTGATTTGGGGTGCAGGAAAGAAAGGAAAAAAAATAGCACAATTACTAATTGAAAAAAAACTGAATTTTGAATGGGTTTGCGATAACCCTAAAAAAATAGGAAAACATATTTACGACGTTGAAATGCACTCTTTCAAAGTTTTAAAAAATAGGTTAAATACACAAATAATTATTACAGTTGCTAACAAAGAAGAACAAAAAAGTATTAAAAATTTCTTGCAAAAAGAATCGAAAATAGCCAATGAAGAATATTTTTTCTTCTGTTAGGTAAATTATCTCCAAAACCCTTAAATGCTTAGATTTCGCTCAATAAAAGCGTGAAGAGCTAATCAAAAAAAATGCCTAAAAAACAATATCGAGTATATGTGATTGAGTTATCGAAGCGGGTTTTTACACAAAACACGAAATTTCGATTGGCCAATCCGCAATTTAATGGTGTTTTAGAGTGTTTGTATGTTGGTATGACGAGTAAAACACCAAAAGAACGTTTCGAACAGCATAAAACAGGCTATATTAATAAAAAAGGACATAAATTATCGGCTAATATTGTACAAAAATATGGCAGTTATTTACGGCCAAGTTTATATAACCATATTCCTGCGATGGACACCAGAGCAGAGGCCTTAGCGATGGAAGAAAAATTAGCACTAGAATTACGAAGAAAAAAATACGCTGTTTGGTTTAACTAGTGAAACTTAATTTTTAAAAACTGTTCAGCTATAGATTCAAAGTTATAAATTAAAACTGCTTGTCTAGCAGGCAGGCTAATCCCGCTTTTTCAGCGGGATCTCTAATGTAATACCATCTCTAGTCAATTTTCTAGTACTCTTTTTTAGCGGAAATAGTCAAGATTTCGAAAACACCCCTATAGTTCCCTAAAGGGAACAATTAAAAAAACCTTATTTAGTAGTTCATACATCATCTAATTCAATACATTTTTTAAGTATATTTGTGAAACAAAACAGCGGAATGCAATTTAAACATCCAGAACTTCTTTGGGCATTATTACTACTTCTTATACCTGTTATTGTTCATCTTTTTCAATTACGTCGCTTTAAAAAAACAGCTTTTACCAACGTTAAAATGCTGCAAAAAGTAATTTCAGAATCACAAAAAAGTAAATCGATAAAAAAATGGCTTTTATTAGCTACAAGATTACTTTTATTTACCGCTTTAATACTAGCATTTGCACAACCTTTTTTCGCTAATAAAACAGCATTACAAGAAAAAGAAACCGTTATTTATATCGATAATTCTTTTAGTATGCAGGCAAAAAATGGTGCGGCCTCTTTATTTGAAAATGCGATTCAAGAAGTATTAAAAAATGTACCATCAGACCAACAAATAAGCGTTTTTACAAATTCAAAAACGTTTAAAAATACGACACTTAAAGCCATTCAAAATTCTATTTTATCCTTAGAATATACTGAGAATCAGCTATCAATAAATGAAATTGAATTAAAAGCCAACACTCTATTTAGCAGAAGCGAAAACACACTAAAAAATTTAATTGTTATTTCAGATTTTCAAAAAACAAATGCCAATGCAATATTTTCTGAAAATACAACCATCCAAGTTTACTTGGCAAAACAAACAGCAGATAAACTTTTAAATGTTGCTATTGATAGTGTTTACGTGACTACTGAAAATGAAGAAAACCTAGGACTAATAGCACTTATATCGTCTAATGAAGTTATTGAAAGCACACCAATCGCGATATTTGATAACGATAAATTAATAGCGAAGACATCCGCAGTTTTTGATGAAAACAAAAAAGCTGAACTTAGCTTCTCTCTTCCGGCTAATGAGACTATTTTAGGAAGAATTTCTCTAAACGATGCTGGACTAGATTATGACAATCAATTTTATTTTACCTTAAATAAAAAAGACAAGATAAAAGTACTTGCTATTGGCGAAGATACCGACTTTTTAAAGCGAATTTTTACGAATGATGAGTTCGATTACCAGGATATAGTCCTTAAAAATTTGAATTACAGCAGTATCGAGAATCAAAATGTGATTGTTTTAAACAGCTTAGACCTTATTCCCGAATCACTGCAACAAGCATTGTTCTCATTCCACCGAGACAAAGGAGTACTTGTTATCATTCCCAATGCTAAAAGTACTATTGAATCGTACAATTCGTTTTTGAAAAATTTCAATACGTCTATAAAACAAGTTTTTAAGTATAGTCAAGAAATTACGAACATTAATTACAATCATCCGCTTTATAAAAATGTATTCGAACGAAAAGTAACAAATTTTCAATACCCAACGGTTACTAATTTTTGGCAATACAAAACAAATTTGTCGCCGATACTTTCTTTCCCCGATAATACTCCATTTTTGGCAGGTGAAAACGGCTTTTATCTTTTTTCATCCTCGTTAAACCCCGAAAGTAGTACTTTTAAAAGTTCTCCATTAATTGTTCCTACTTTTTATAAAATGGGTCTTGAAAGCTTGGTACAAGAACAACTTTATACGACTATAGGTAACGCGCTTAATTTGGCTTTACCTGTGAAATTAGAGAAAGATGCTATTTTGAAAATCACTAAAAATGATTTCGAATTTATACCACAACAACAGCCTTTTACTAATAAAGCGATACTGAACTTTAGCGAAAATCCAAAAGAAGACGGCACGTACGCGATTAAAAATAAAGAGAATACGCTAAAGCATATAAGTTTTAATTACCCAAGATCAGAAAGCGACTTAATCTTTTTAGATCTAAATACGCTTAATGCTAAAACCCAAGAAACCTCCATTAGCGCCTTATTCAATATCTTAGAGAGCGACAATTCCATAAACGAACTATGGAAATGGTTTGTAATTTTGGCGGTAGTCTTTGCACTAATAGAAATAGGAATTCAAAAATATTTTAAATGAACATACTTTTAAAAGCGGCAAAAATAATAGATGCCACAAATACGGCACTTCATCTTAAAAAAAGAGACATTTTTATTAAAAATGGAATTATAGAAGCTATTGGAATCAATTTAGAAGTAGAAAAGAAAACCAACATAATTGAGTTTGATAATTTACATGTTTCTATCGGTTGGTTCGATAGCAGCGTTGCCTTTGGAGAACCAGGCCATGAAGAGCGAGAAACTATTGAAAACGGACTATTTACTGCTGGCAAAAGCGGGTTTACAGATATCATTCTAAATCCGAATACAAACCCACTACCCGACTCTAGTTCTGATATTGTTTTTCTAAAAAAGACTTCAGAAAATAGTGCTACTAAATTACATCCTTTAGGTGCTTTAACCGTAAAATCAGATGGGCAAGCTTTAGCCGAGCTTTTTGATATGAAAAATGCAGGAGCTGTTGGTTTTAGTGATTTTAAACATCCTATAAAAAATAGTAACTTACTTAAAATAGCACTGCAATACGCTCAAGGATTTGATGCATTGGTGTACTCTTTTCCGTTGGATGCTCAAATTGCTGGAAAAGGTATTGTTAATGAAGAAAAAACAGCTACCACTTTAGGTTTAAAAGGAATTCCTGCACTAGCCGAAGAATTACAAATCGCAAGAGATTTATTTATTTTAGAATATACAGGTGGAAAATTACATATTCCTACCATTTCTACCAGTAACGCAGTTAAACAAGTTGCTGCTGCAAAGAAAAAAGGCTTAAATGTGAGTTGTAGTGTAGCCATTCATAATTTATATTTTACCGACGAACGTTTAGAAGAATTTGATACTAATTTTAAAGTAATGCCACCATTACGTACCAAAAGTGATACAAAAGCTTTGATAAAAGGTTTAACGGACGGTACTATAGATTTTGTAACAAGTGACCATATACCGCTAGATTCAGAAGAAAAAATAATAGAATTTGACAACGCTGGTTATGGTACTATTGGTTTAGAAAGTGCTTTCGGCATAATGAATCAGTTATTCGATTTAGAAACGACTATTGCCTTATTAACAAAAGGTAGAGAACGCTATGGTTTGTTATCGCCACAAATAGCTGTTGGAGAAAAAGCCTGTTTAACCCTATTTAACCCTGAAACGGCTTATGTTTTTACAAAAGAAACTATCTTATCGACAAGTAAAAACAGCGCTTTTATAGGTGAAAAATTAAAAGGAAAAGTTTACGGGGTCGTTTCTAACTATGAAATACTATTTTAACTACTATTCGATTTTGCTCACATATTAAACTTAACCATTAATCTTGCAAAAAAAAAGATTTTATAAATTTCGTTTCCGCATGGTTCACTTTTCTAATATGCTGAATATAAAATAAGAAAAATGACTGTTAATTAATACTATTTGAGAAAATAAGCGCACTAAAAAATTCATAAAAAGGCTTAAAAATATTTGAAGCCTTTTTTTTGTACATTAACCGTAGTAATCCTAAATTTGAGGTATGGAGAAACAAGACAAAAAAATAGCGATTATTTCCTATTTTACTATTATTGGTGCTATAATTGCCATTAGCATGAACAATGAACCAAAACATGATTTTGCCCGTTTTCATACAAGACAGGCCTTTGGTTTACATTTAATTTTTCACGCATTTGCCTTATTTTTAAGTCAGTGGTTTAATCAATATGCCTGGTACGGACTTTATGTTTTTTATCTAGTACTTTGGGGCTATGGCTTCACTGGTGCTCTTAATTACAAAAAACAAGAAATGCCTATTGTAGGGCCACTTTTTCAAAAATGGTTTACGTTTATTCAGTAGTTTCTTAGTGTAAAAATATAGCAATGTGATAATGTAACAATTTACCAATGTATTAATTGGAAAACTTGCCGATCCGACGAGCGAGTTTGTAAAGGTGTTGACTTGAAAATCATAAACCACTCGCTATTTAACTAAATTTACTACACATTTAGACCAATTAACTTTAAACAATTTTTCTAAACTTTTAACCTAATAAACTCCTAAACCATTTCACTAACTCACTATTTCACTTTTTTCACTATTTCACTATTTCACTATTTCAAACATGCAAAAAAAAGATTTATCCCTATACCATATTATAAAACCTTCAACAGTAAAAAATCAGAAAGCACCTGTGCTTTTTATGCTTCACGGTTACGGTAGTGATGAAAACGATTTATTTTCATTTGCGAGAGAATTACCTGAAAACTTGTGTATTATTTCGCTTAGAGCACCTTACGCAATGCAACCTTATGGAAATGCTTGGTATGCCATAAATTTTGATGCAGATCAAGGCAAATGGAGTGATGACGAACAAGCCAAAATATCAAGAGATAAAATAGCATTGTTTATCACAGAAGCTTGCGAAGCTTATAATTTAGATGCTAATAATGTTACCTTATTAGGTTTTAGTCAAGGAACTATTTTAAGTTATGCAGTTGCTTTATCTTATCCTAAAAAAGTGAATAAGGTTATTGCTTTGAGCGGCTATATTAACGAAAATATTTTAGTGGATAGCTATAAAAATAACGACTTTAAGAATTTAAAATTCTACTGCTCTCACGGTTCTGTAGACCAAGTAATTCCCGTAGAATGGGCTGCTAAAGCGCCTATATTTTTAAACAATCTAGGTATTGAAAACACCTATGAAGAGTTTCCTGTAGGGCATGGAGTTGCACCACAAAATTTTTCTTCCTTTAAAAAATGGCTTGGGTCTATTTAAAGATGTACTAATGTAGTTAATGTAATAATGAGTGAAAAAGTTCAAACACAAGTTAAAGTTAAAAATTGATTACTGTAAAAAATGTAACAATTTAACTAATTTATCAATAGTTATAATTTGAAAATTACGCTGTCTAAGCCACCACTCATGTCACTAGTAAAATAATTCACTTTTTTAACTAAAAAACTACCTACTCTTTCGCGTACAATAAGTTGTCTTGTAAGGTAAAATCGACACTTAAATCATCTTTAAGTTCATATTTTATTAAAAGTTCACCCCAATATTGACCGTCTGAAAAATCGGTTAAAATCCATTTATGGTTGAGTATTTTAATTTTATTTATTTTAAAATCACCATCCATACCTTCGTAAGGCACTAAAGGATTATCCCCTTTGGTTTCATTAGTTTCTAATAATTTATCTGCAATATATCGTGATATATTTTTAATATTCAAATGGTCATAATACGCTAATGCATCGTCATTATTTTCTAAAGAAAAATATTCAATCTCTAACATTTTTAGGTGTAGTTTTTGAATAGAATCTTTAAGCAGTACTCTTTCGCTTTCTAAAGACTGTATTTTACTAGTCGTTTCTTTCACCATAGTATCTGCGCTCATAAATTGATACAAAGCGATTAACAAAGCGAAAACAAATAGGTATAAAAATATTTTACTTTTCATTGGGTATTTTTTTTGATAAGATTAGTAGTTAAACGTTTATGATTAAATTATCATATGCCAAAAAAACATTTTCAGGCAACTT
This sequence comes from Cellulophaga sp., assembly GCA_030731855.1. GTDB lineage: Bacteria > Bacteroidota > Bacteroidia > Flavobacteriales > Flavobacteriaceae > Cellulophaga. Next base: position 8,913 of record JANQTG010000077.1, read on the forward strand.
TTTTTGTACTTCATCGTGAAACCCTAAATGATGACTAATATGAGTAAAGTAAGCCTTTTCTGGAGCAATTAAAGCTACAAAAGCTAAGGCTTCTTCTAAATTAAAATGAGAATGATGTGGTTCTTCACGTAATGCATTTACCACCAGAACTTTTACCCCTTTTAATTTCGCTATTTCGTCAGTAGGTACTGTTTTTACATCCGTTAAATAAGCAAAATCTTTAAATCTGTACCCAAAAACTTGAAGCCTATTATGATGTACTTCTACAGGCACTACAACGATATTTCCTAATTTTAGAGAACTATTATTTTTTACTTCATGAATTTGGACAGAAGGTGCTCCTGGATATCTATTTTCATCAGCAAAAATATAATCGAAACGTACTTTTAAAGCCTCAATAACACGTTTATGAGCGTAAATAGGAATATCACCTTGTCTAAAAAAATAAGGTCGTATATCATCTATTCCTGCTGTATGATCAGAATGTTCGTGGGTAAAAAGAATTCCGTCTAGCCTATTAATCGGGTTTTTCAACATTTGTTGCCTAAAATCCGGACCGCAATCAATCACATAATTATAGGTTTCCCAAGAAATTAAAACAGAAACTCTTAGTCTTTTGTCTTTTAAATTATCACTTAAACACACAGGGTGTTTGCTTCCTATTACTGGAATTCCCTGTGATGTTCCTGTTCCTAAAAAAGTAATTTTCAAGCCGTAAATTATTTACATCAAATTTATAACATTATTTATTTAATAGCTTGTTGATTCTCACTAACTTTGTAGTAAACAATTAACAATGGCTTCTGTCTTAAAGAAAGATACTCTATTTGAGAACATCCCTTCGATAAAATCAAAAACACTTAGAATAAATCTTAATCCAGATATATACGGCACCTTTTCTGAAATTGGTGCTGGCCAAGAAACGTCTGGTCATTTTTTTAGATCTGGTGGCGCTTCTGGAACTATTGCAAAAGCTATGAGTGCTTATGATAAGGACTTTAGTGATGCCATTTATGGTATTGAAGAAGATGGTCGTTATGTAACCCAGGCGCGTTTAAAGAAAATGTTAAGTCATGAAATGACTAACATGGAAGATCGGATTAGCAGAAAAAAACATCCGGAACGTTTGTTTTTTTCCTATGCCAATACAGTAGCTACCATTGATTTTTCAAAAAGATATAAAGGCCACGGTTGGTTAGGTATTCGCTATCAATTAGATCCTCATCAAAAAGAGTATGATGAAATAATTCTGCACGTTCGTTTTAAACAAAACGAAGCACGCTTGCAACAAGAAACTTTAGGTATTTTAGGGGTCAATTTAATTTATGGTGCTTTTTATAAAAATGATAAGCCTAGGAAAATTCTTAAATACCTTTATGATCATCTAGATAAAGATACTTTAGAAGTTGACATGATTAACTTTTCTGGACCAAACTTTAAAGATGTAGACAACAGATTAATGAGCTTACAGCTTATTAAAAATGATATGACCGATGCCGTTATGTTTAGCTCTGATGGCACTAATTTATTACCGGCTGCCGTACTTTACAAAAAAAACATATTAGCGCTACGTGGTAGTTTTAGACCTGTTACCAATGTTAATATGGATATGCTTAAAAAGTCATACGATATTTTTGTACGAGAACCAAGTGTAGAAGAAGAAAACACGATGGTAATCTTTGAGATAACCTTATCGAACCTAAAAGCTTCTGGCGAAATCGATGAACAAGATTTTATGGATCGAGCAGAACTACTTTGTTCTCTGGGCCATACGGTAATGATTTCTAAGTTTCAAGAATATTATAAATTAGTAGAATACTTTAGCAATTACACCAAAGCCAAAATTGGCTTAACCATGGGCGTTAATAATTTAGTGGATATTTTTGACGAAAAATATTACCGCCATTTAAGTGGTGGTATTTTAGAAGCTTTTGGTAAACTATTCTTTAAAGATTTAAAAGTGTATTTGTACCCTATGAAAAACGAAGAAACTGGTCAGATTATGACCAGTAACAATGTTAAGGTGCACCCACGAATGAAAGAACTTTATAAGTTCTTTAAATATAATGGAAAAGTGATGGATATAATTGATTACGATCCTGAAATATTACATGTTTTTTCTAGAGACATTTTAAAGAAAATTATTGCGGGCGAAAAAGGATGGGAAAAAGTAATGCCAGCTGGTATTGCAGAAATTATTAAAGAAAAACAATTATTTGTTCGTAAAGAAATTGAGCAAAATTAATACAACTAAGATAAGAAAAAAGGCTATTTGAGTTTTTAAATAGCCTTTTTTTTAGTTTACTTATAGATTGACATAAATATGCTTAACCATTTTAATGGCAAATACTTAAGTAATATAAATAGTTGTATTTTAAGACAATAATTGTGAAGCGTGGTCTTTGGTCTTCACCTTATCGATAACATCTGTAACTACACCTTTTTCATCGATAACAAAAGTCATTCTATGAATTCCGTCATATTCTTTTCCCATAAATTTTTTTGGACCCCAAACCCCAAAAGCGTCAATAACGCTTCGATCTTCATCCGCCAATAATGGAAAAGGAAAAAAATATTTATCCTTAAAACTCGCTTGCTTTTTTTCTGAGTCGGCACTTACTCCTAATAATTCATACCCTTGTGCTTGAAATTGTTCATAATTGTCTCTTAGATTACAAGCTTCTGCTGTGCAGCCAGGTGTATTTGCTTTTGGATAAAAGAACACAATTAATTTACTTCCTAAATAATCAGACCCTTTTACGATAGTCCCATCTTGATCTTTTGAAATAAAATTGGGCATCTTATCGCCTATTTTTAGTGTTTCCATAGCTATTTTTAATTAAATTCGTATTTCGTAAAATTACGAATTAACATGATATATGTCTTGTAATTTAAGTGCCTTTTACTAAATTATTTTTAAATTGAAAAAATGACAAAAGCCGAAAAAGTAGCTTTTACCATACAGACGCTAAAAAAATTATATCCAACAATTCCTGTTCCATTAGATCATAAAGACCCTTATACTTTATTGATTGCCGTACTCCTTTCGGCTCAAAGTACGGATGTTCGTGTCAATCAAATTACGCCTTTATTATTCCAAAAAGCGGATAATCCGTATGATATGATAAAATTATCGGTAGAGGAAATTCGCGATATTATTCGGCCTGTTGGTTTATCGCCCATGAAATCAAAACGAAATTATGGCTTATCAAAAATGTTGGTAGAAAAATATGATGGTATTGTACCTCGAGAGCTAGAATTATTAGAAGAGTTTCCTGCCGTTGGACATAAAACAGCTAGTGTCGTAGTTTCGCAAGCCTTCGGAATTCCTGCTTTTCCTGTTGATACCCATATTCATAGATTGTTATATAGATGGGGATTTACGAATGGCAAAAATGTAGTTCAGACCGAAAAAGATGCAAAGCGTTTGTTTCCGAAAGAAATTTGGAACGACTTACATTTGCAGATTATTTGGTACGGTCGTGAGTATTCACCAGCACGCGGTTGGGATTTAGAGAATGATATCATTACCAAAACCATAGGAAGAAAAAAAGTACTCAACGCATATTATAAAACTAAAAAGAGCCGCTAATTGCGGCTCTTTTTAGTTTTTAGTTTAAACTGTTCTCAAACTGCATATTATCATATGTCACAATGTTGAGCGATTTAGAATAATTCATCAGGAAGTTTATAGTTTCCGGACATGCTTTAGCCAATCTACAAGCATTTTGATTCTCAGAGTAAATTTTTTCCATATATTTAGTTTTGTTATGTTAAGATAACGCCACTTAAATGGAAATATTGTTTGGTTCGACCTACGGTCGATTAATTCGTTAAAACGATATTATTTTTTTCAATTACCTTTCTAAGGTTAATTAAGGCATAACGCATTCTTCCTAAAGCGGTATTAATGCTCACTCCGGTATTTTCTGAAATTTCTTTAAAGCTCATGTCGCGATAAATACGCATCATCAATACTTCTTTTTGATCTTCAGGTAATTCTTCAATCAATAAATTTAAATCACAGTCTATTTGATCTTTAATCAACTGTTTTTCAATATTTAACTGATCATCACCAATTACAGAAAAGATATTAAAATCATCATTTCCTTCGAACATTGGCATTCTTTTATTTTTTCTAAAGTGATCTATCACTAAGTTATGCGCTATTCGCATCACCCATGGTAAAAATTTACCTTCTTCACTATACGATCCTTTTCTAAGTGTTTTTATCACTTTAATAAAGGTATCTTGAAAAATATCTTCCGTAATATCTCTGTCTAAAACTTTAGAATAAATAAAACTAGATATTCTTTGGTTATGACGATTAATCAAAATTTCAAGCGCTTTTTCTTCGCCGTTGATATAATTTTTTACTAAAACTGAGTCATCAATCTGTAGTTCCATACAAATTACTTTTTTTGGTTAAAATTAGGGGGTCCTCTCCTTTGACGGTTTTGGACTTTTACTAAACTAAAATTTTTAAAAAGTAATTTTGCTTTATAGGCTACTGTGTTTTTAATTATACGTCAAATATACCCAAATAAGAGACTTCAAAAAAAAAGTTTGTTGTGGAATGCAATATTTTTGATGTTAAAACGTGTATTCTAGTGATTCAAGTAGTCAAATTGTATCTTTGCACTCTATAAATACGAGTATGAAGGCTATTTTAGATGTAAATCCAAAAGAAAATATAATAATAAAAGGAGCCAAACTCCACAATCTCAAAAACATAGATGTCATTATTCCTAGAAATAAATTAGTTGTTATCACTGGTTTATCAGGCTCAGGAAAATCTAGTTTAGCTTTTGATACCTTATATGCCGAAGGGCAACGCAGGTATGTAGAAAGTTTATCTTCTTATGCCCGCCAGTTTTTAGGAAAGTTAGATAAGCCAAAAGTGGACTATATAAAAGGTATAGCTCCAGCCATTGCCATTGAGCAAAAGGTAAATTCTACCAATCCAAGATCTACCGTAGGCACTACTACAGAGATTTATGATTATTTAAAATTACTATTTGCTAGAATAGGTAAAACTATTTCTCCTGTTTCTGGTCATGAAGTTAAAAAGCATACGGTAACCGATGTCGTTAATTTTATAAAGACTTTTCCGGAAGGCACTAAACTCCTTTTGTTAGCACCTATTGTAATTCGTGAAGATCGAGATGCCTTAAAATCGCTTCAAATGTTTTCTCAGCAAGGCTACGCGCGTATAAAATATAAAGGAGAAGTTATCAGAATTGATGATAGTATTACTGAGATTGACAAAGAATTTAGTTTAGTTATAGACCGAATTATAACCAAAGACGATGAGGATTTTTACAACCGACTAGCCAATGCTGTGGATACTGCTTTTTTTGAGGGTAAAGGCGATTGTAGTATTGAGGCTTTAGAAACAGGAGAGCAGACTCCGTTTAGCAATAAGTTTGAGTTAGATGGCATGAAGTTTTTAGAACCTAATGTGCATCTTTTTAGTTTTAATAATCCGTATGGTGCTTGCCCCAATTGTGAAGGGTATGGCGATGTTATTGGTATTGATGAAGAATTGGTGATTCCAAATACAGCCTTATCTATTTATGAAAATGCCGTTTTTGCTTGGCGTGGTGAAAGCATGAGTTATTATCGTGACGAATTGGTTAATTCGGCACACAAATCTAACTTCCCGATTCATAAACCCTGGTATCAGCTTACCGATGATCAAAAACAATTGGTTTGGGATGGCGATAAATATTTTACAGGATTACACGATTTCTTTGCCATGCTCGAAGAAAAAAGTTATAAAATTCAGAATAGAGTCATGTTATCGCGGTATCGCGGTAAAACTAAATGCAGCGTTTGTAAAGGCAAACGTTTGCGCAAAGAAACAAATTATGTAAAGATTAACGATAAATCTATTTCTGATTTAGTAGAACAACCTATTGATGAATTGATTGGTTTTTTCGATGGGATTACCTTAAATGAAAGTGATACCAAAATTGCTTCTAGATTATTGATCGAAATAAAAAGCAGATTAGGTTTTCTGCATAAAGTAGGTCTTAGTTATTTAACTCTCAATAGAAAATCGAACTCCCTGTCTGGTGGCGAAAGTCAGCGTATAAACTTAGCAACTTCACTTGGCAGTAGCCTTGTGGGTTCTATGTATATTTTAGATGAACCAAGTATTGGTTTGCATCCAAAAGATACCGAAAACTTAATTACCGTATTATTATCGCTCCGCGATTTAGGGAATACCGTTATTGTGGTAGAACACGATGAAGATATTATGAAAGCTGCCGATGAAATCATCGATATTGGTCCGGAAGCAGGTACGCTTGGCGGAAATGTGGTTGCAACGGGCACTATGGCTGATATTTTAGCATCAACTTCATTGACTGCTCAATATTTAAATGGAAGTTTAGAAATAAAAGTCCCACAAAAAAGAAGACCTTTTAAAAATTATATTGAGATTATTGGCGCACGAGAAAATAACCTAAAAAATATCAATGTTACGTTTCCTTTAAATGTACTTACCGTAGTTACGGGTGTTTCTGGAAGTGGAAAAAGTACTCTAGTCAAAAAACTCTTATATCCTATTATATTAAAAGAAGTAGGTGGTTATGGTGAAAAAGTTGGGCAGTTTACAGGAGTTAAAGGTAAATACAGCGATATAAAACATGTAGAATTTGTAGATCAGAACCCTATTGGCCGGTCTTCACGTTCAAACCCCGTAACCTATATTAAGGCTTATGATGATATTAGAACTTTATATGCGTCGCAAAAATTGAGTAAACTGCGTAATTACCAAACCAAACACTTTTCTTTTAATGTAGATGGTGGTCGTTGTGAAAAATGCAAAGGCGAAGGAGAAATTACCGTAGAAATGCAATTTATGGCTGATGTGCATTTAGAATGTGATACCTGTAAAGGTAAACGTTTTAAAAGAGAAGTACTCGAAGTTAAATTTGAGGATGCCAATATAGACGACTTATTAAACATGACGATTGATGATGCCCTGGCATTTTTTGAAAAGCACCAACAGACCAAAATTTATAGAAAATTAAAGCCTTTGCAGGATGTAGGTTTGGGTTATGTAACTTTAGGTCAGTCTTCTTCTACTCTATCTGGTGGCGAAGCACAACGAATAAAACTAGCATCCTTTTTAGTAAAGGGAACTACTAAAGAAAAAGCCCTTTTTATTTTCGATGAACCTACCACAGGACTCCATTTTCACGATATTAAAAAGCTGCTGAAATCCTTCAATGCCTTAATAGAAAAAGGACATTCCATAACCGTGATTGAGCATAACATAGATTTGATTAAATGTGCCGATTATATTATCGACTTAGGTTTAAGTGGCGGCAACAAAGGCGGAGAGTTGATTGCGCAAGGAACCCCTGAAGAAGTGATTAAAAATAAGGTGTCTTATACAGCGAAGTATTTGAGAGAGAAGTTAATAGGTTCAATGTAATAATTTTTTAATGTACTAATTACTTAATGTAGCAATGTAACAATTTTTTAATGTTAAAATGATGATTTGAAAATTTGTTGTCCAGAAAATGATTTTTTCGATTACTAAAACCTGCAAAACACCCGCCTGCCGGACGGGCAGGTTATTCGCTTTTCTGCGAATTTCCTTGTAGGTTTTTTTGTTTAATTAGAAGAATATAATCAATCTAAAAATCCAACCGTCTAACAATCCAATAATATTTTATCTAAAATTATGAAATTAACACACTGAAAATCAATGTACTAAAAATAAATTAAATTTCTGGCACGCTGTTTGTTATGTATAAAGGGAATGTAAATAGTTACATTCAAGAATTTAAAACCTTATATCATGAGAAATTTAATACTCCTTTTTTCAGCTTTAGTTTTAAGCACTTCAAGTGTTATCGCTGTTACTTTAGAAGATAAGGTTGCCATCAGCAATGCTTATAACAACAACAACTCTTTTATATTTATAGAAAACGGAATTACGTTTTCAGTATTCCCTGATGGTGAGTTCGATTTTTTTATAGATAATCAAATTGGTGTAAATGCCAACGTAAATTTTGGACGCACAAATATCACATTTAATTCAGGATTCGATTATAATCCTTTTGTTCAATATGATGATTTTGGTGCCATTATACAAGTAGAAAATGTTCCTGTATTTTATGATTTTTACGGACGTGTAACTCAAATTGGTGCTATAGACATTCGGTATAACAGAAATAGAGTATCTCGTTTAGGTGGTATGAGTGTTTTTTATAATAATAGAGGCTTTTTTAGTCACCAAAGAGGATTTATCAACATACATAATAGAAACTATGTGTTTAGTCCTTTTCACAACTATTTTGCAAGACCTGCCATTGGTTTCTGTTTGGTAAATGTAAACCCTTATAGAAGATTTTATTCTCCAATACGTTATACCTATTACAATCCTTACCGTTTCAACACACGTACCACGTATGCAACCATCGGTAGAGAGCACAGGTTTAACCAAGTTCGTAATTCAAGAGCTACGGTGTATAGAAACGATACTAGAGTTGCGGTAAGAAATAATACATCAAGAGGAAATACAGCTTCAAGAAATGACGGCTACAGAGTTTCTAATAATGATACGAATAGAAATACAGCAAGTAGAAATTCATCGAATACAAATAGAAGCGCTAGAACCGCAGATAATAGTACGATTTCGAGCAGAGAAAATTCGAGAACTGTAAGTACTAGAAATTCAAATGTAACGAGAGAAGCTAATGCTAATAATAGTAGAACAAGCACTAAAAGAGAAGTAACTTCTACACCAAGAAGTACTACGGTAACTAGAACAAATACTACTACGTACAGAACACCTGCTAATAGCACGTCTAGAAATACAAGTGTGAGTTCAAGAAGTACATCTTCAAGAAATACGGAGGCTGCTCCAAGAAGTTCAACTTCAAGAAGCAACACGGTAAGTACTAGAAGTACAACATCAAGAACTGCGCAAGCAGCTCCAAGAAGTTCATCTTCAAGAAGTAGTTCTGTAAGTACTAGAAGCACAACATCGAGATCGGAAAGTGCTTCTCCTACGAGAAATACAAGAGCAACGTCTACAACAAGTAGAAGTAGTTCTAGAGGAAATTAAAAATTGTTTTTAGGTTGGTTAGTTGTTAACCCCGCAGTGAATATTTTATTCCTGCGGGGTTTTTTGTTTAAAAATTCATTCGTTGATGGTTGTTCGTTTTTCGTTGATGGTTTTTTAAAGCGACTAGCGTTTAACTTCAAGCGTCTTATCTCTTCTGCTTTTCCTTTGTCTTTTTTATTATATTTTGTCATTTTTCTTGACGTAAAGAAGATAGATAATTTCTTTCGACATTAGACATTAGACATTATACTTGTTGACTACCCTCTATCGTTTAAAAAATTTGGCTAAAACAGCATAAATATCCTCAGACCATTGAAATTTATATAAGAACCAAGTATACACTAAAACTATAAGAACGCTCTTCACTGCGATATTTACAATAGGATGAAAGGGTAGCAAAATAAAATAAAACAAAATACCTAAGACAAAAAGTAATAGTAAAACTTTAAACAATTCAGTTGTGAAAGGAACTATACCAAAACGCATTTTTACAAAAATAATCTTAATACTATTGTATAATAGTAAAGCCATAAAAGATGCATATGCCGCACCTTTAAGTCCGTAAGTTGGGATTAACCATAAATTTAAAAGTACGGCACTAATGGCCACAAAAACACCTATCATTAAAAGCGCTTTGTAATAATCAGAATTATACAAAATGGCATTGTTATTTCCTAAAACTGCATCATACACCTTGGTCAATCCTATTAAAAAAACTACGATCACACCTTGGCTATAGGCTGGATCTAAAAGTTGATATAAGTCATTAATATTGGTCATAATCAAAACAAACAATAAACCAGCAATGATAAAAAGTGTTAGGGCACTTTTATGGTATAATTGTTTTAATCCTTCTGAATCTTTCCTGTTTAAAATTTCAGCAGTTAATGGATAGGTAATTTGATGCATTGCCCTAGAGGGAACGGCAATTGCGGTTGCCATAAAAATTGCCACACTATAGTACGCCACGTTTTCTATTTTGATAAATTGATTAATCATCACTCTATCCATTTCAAAAAGTACCACAGCAACAGAACCACCTAAAATAATCAAAGCACTATATTCTAGAATAGTTTTAGAATTTTTAGGAAAATTAAATCGGATTTTCGGAAACCGAAGCTTAAAGGCATAAAGCTGCATGATTATTGTCCTAAGAATATATAGTAACACCAATGATTTCAAAAAAGTAGCAACTGTAATCCATTCAAAATAAATACCCAAAAGTAAAATGGCAATACCGATTCGCACAAAAACTTCTTTCATAAAATTCCCAAAAACAGATTTCATCTGCACACGAGACCAAGCATAAAAGACTTCAAAATAGGCCAGTGCCATACCAATCAAAAAAATGTACCAAACATAATCTTTAACAATCGCATTTTCTCTTGAAATAAATTCACCAATAAGAGTATTGGCAAAATAGGCGATCCCTGCTACAGGTAGCATCGCAAGTAAGGGCAGAAATAGCATCATCGTTAAAAAGCTATCGCCGTATTCAGAATCTTTAAAAGAAGAAAAGTATTTTACTAAGGTATTGGGTACACCAAAAGCCAATAAAGGCATTAATAAAGCCGAAGCTGATGAAATAACCCCCACCAAACCATAATACTCCGCCGTTAAAAATTGGGTATAAAGAAAAATCGTATTAACCGCCCCAAAGCCGAAACCTATGTAGGTAATAATCGTATTATTCAGCGATTGTTTTAGGACGATACCCATTATAGTTCGTTTACCAATTTTTTAGTGAGTGCTTTTCTACTGTACTGTTCAATCATATTCGCAGATACTGCTAAGCTTTGTTTTTTGTAAGAATCGAACCAAAGCAATAATATTTTTTTTAATTCTTTTTCCTCTGAATACCTAAATGTTTTCCCTGAATTAGTATCAGAAATGATATTTTCTACATCCCAATTTTGCGGACCAATAGCCAAAATAGGTCGCTTTGCCGCCATATATTCAAATAATTTACCAGGAATAATACCTTTTGTTTCTTCTGAATCTATTTCTGCTAAGAGCAAAATTTGAGATTTTCGTTGAAGTTCTAAAGCCTCGCTATGTGAAACGTAGGCTGTTAATTCAACATAAGCTATTAATCCGTAACTGTAGATAGTTTGCAACACATCATCGCTTACAACACCTATTAATTTTAGTTGAAATGCTTCTTTAAAAGCTACATTTTCTTTAATTAGTGTTGCAATAACTTTCCACAGATTTTCTGGGTTACGGCCTGTTAATAGCGAACCAATATGCGAAATGGTAAATTGAGTATCTAGAATGGCATTACCATCGTAATCGGAATCAAATCCATTCGTAATTATGGTAATTGGTTTTTGGGTAATTGCTTCAAATTCACTTTTAGTAGTGGCGCTGGTTACTATTATTTTATCAGCAGCATTTAAAACTAAGGCTTCTAATTTTTTATGTATATTCTTAGAATTGTTGGTAAGTTTTAGTTTTTTATGATACCCAATGCTTGTCCATGGGTCTCTAAAATCGGCTAACCAAGTAACAGCTAATTTTTGTTTTAATTGATATCCTATTAAATGTACACTATGTGGTGGACCTGTGGTGATTATAGTACTAATTTTTTCCTTTTCAATAAGTTCTGATAAAAATTTAACGGATGGTTTAACCCAATATTTACGCGCATCAGGAATAAATAAATTCCCTCGAATCCATAAAAGTGATTTTTCTAATACAGATTGATTTTTGGTCTGAATAATACCTGAACTAATACGCTTTGTTTTTTTTGACGATAGAAAACGAGCAAAAGCATACGGCTCAAAAATAGGCTGTTTATATATTTTTATTCCTTTAGGAATTTCATTGACTAAACCTTCATCAACGATAGGATAATTAGGATTTTCAGGAACGTACAAAATAGGTTCTACGCCAAAATCTCTCAGATATTTTACAAATTTTAACCATCGCTGTACTCCAGGTCCGCCCGCTGGTGGCCAGTAATACGTGATGATTAATACTTTTTTCATTATTCAACCTCTGTTTTACGAGAACGCCAAAAAGAAAATCCGATTGCAGCTAAAATCAATAATCCTAAAAGGCTAGTACTTGCCAAAACAATGGTAGAGCCTGTTTTAATAACTTCGGGCTCAAACTTAAATTCTATTTTGTGTTTTCCCTGTGGAATTTCCAAAGCTCTCAAAGCATAATTAACCCTAAAGTGTGGCTTTAAGACGCCATCTATATAGGCATTCCATCCTTTCTCGTAATACATTTCAGAAAAAACTGCTACACTATTATTGGCTGTATTAGCTTCATAAGTTAAGTGATTTGGTTTATAATTAGTAAGTGTTATACTCGCCAAAGAATCTTTCTGAAATTCAAAATTTTGAAGTGTTGTAAATTTTGAAGTATTTACTACCGCTGTATTTTTAGTGTCTAATTCTTTTAAGGCTGAAATTTCTGCATCGGCAGTCGTTACTTTTTCGAGTTTTGTTATAAACCATGCATTTCCATTCGCATCAGGATTCAGAGCCGGAAAAGAATTACCTTCCTGATCTTGTTGAATCACATATTTTACGTTCAACATATTCAAAACATTCAAATTACCATTGTAAATATGAAAATCAAAAAGATCTTGAATTTTGGCAGGTTTTGCTGCATGGTACCCGCCAATAGATTGGTGGTAATAAGACGTACTCGCACCGTTTAAACCTTCTGCGGGGTTATATACTCTAAAAATACTTTTATCTTGTTTTATCTCCTGATCTATAGGCGTTTCTGGAAACGGAGTCGTCATTACTTTCGCACGAACAAAATCGTCATCATTTACATAGCGTTTCGCAACACCTACTAAATCAAACAATACTAGAAGTCCGACTACAAGAACCAATACGTTTTTATTAATCTTTTCTTTAATAAAAAACCATAATACCAATGCCGTTAAAAGCACGTAAATTAAAGAACGAATGGTATCACTCGTATAAACCGCTTCACGATCTAAGCGAATCATGGTCATTAATTCATTGCCATAATTTTGCTCTAAAAAGGGATCACTTGCGCCTTCAAAATGAAATAATCCTTTGCTAAGAAATATCAAAATACCCAATCCGAAAGTGGCTATAAAACTTATTTTTAAAGCCTTTATTTTCTTTACTTTATCGATTGTTGCGTCAAACAAAGCTGCTAAAGCTAAAATAGCTAAAATGGGCACACACAATTCTAAGATCACCTGTATGGATGACACCGCTCTAAATTTATCATACAACGGAAAATAGTCGATCATAAAATCGGTTAAGATGCTGAAATTTTTACCCCAAGATAAAATTAACGACATGATAACACCACCTAAAAGCCACCATTTTGCTTTATTTTGAACTAAAAACAAGCCTAAAAAGAAAAGAAAAAACAGTACAGCACCTACATACGCTGGCGCTGAAGTACCAGGTTGGTCTCCCCAATACAAAGGCATATTCTCAGTAAAATCTAGAGCTTGTGTTTTTGAAATTCCTTTTTCGACCAGAAAATCGAAGGTTTTAGATTTTTCTCCTAAATTTTCATTGTTGGAGCCTCCAAACATTCTCGGGACAAATAAATTTAATGATTCTGTTATTCCGTAGCTATACTGGGTAATGTATTCTTTACTTAAACCAGCTGTATTTTCTTTTGGTGTTCCGTCAGGAGCAATTGTCAATTCGCTTTTACTTCGTGTACTCCAATCGGCATATTCTTTTGTAGCCAATAAGCTTGTCGCATTTGTAGCAATCCCTAAAACCACAGCAACCAATAATAAGGCTACTGATGAAAAGAAATGTTTTAATTGTTTTTTACGAACCGCTTCTACTAGATAAACAATCCCTAAAATTAGTACCAATAACATAAAATAATAAGTCATCTGGTAATGATTGGCATTAATTTCTAACGCCATCGTTAGTGCTGTTAAAATAAAACCCCAAACGTATTTTTTTCGGAATACTAAAACAATCCCACCAAGTAACATGGGTAAATAAGCAATAGCATGTGCTTTGGCATTATGCCCTACGCCTAAAATTATAATTAAATAGGTTGAAAATCCGAAGGCCAATGCACCCATAACAGCAAGCCGATAATCTACTTTTAAACAGGATAATAAAATATAAAAGCCTAATAAATATAAAAACAAGTAATCTGCTGGTCTAGGCAGAAAACGCAAGGACAAATCTAACTGTTTAATATAATTATGAGGATAATGTGCTCCTAACTGAAACGTTGGCATGCCACCAAAAGCGCTATTGGTCCAATAAGGCTCTTCACCCGTAGTTTTTTTAAATTGTATTTGCTCTTGTGCCATTCCTGTATACTGAGCAATATCTGACTGGAAAATAACTTTACCTTGTAAAACAGGTGTAAAAAATGCCAAGGCAGCTACAACAAATAAGGCAATAGCAAAAAAATGTATTAGAAAAGCTCTAAGGTTACGCTTCATTAGGTGTTTGGTTGTGTTTATTTAGACTAAAAGGCTTCATAAAAAAGTGAAATTAATCAATTTCTTCAAAATCTATATATTCTCCTACCTTTTTTGAGGCTTTAGGATTTTTAGAGGTATTTGATTTTATGATTACATCACCTTCATCTGTCGTTTTTGCTTGTTGTTGCGTATTAAAACCTTCAAATTTTTCTCTAAAATGTTTCTCAGCTTTTTTACCCGCATAATTCAATATTTTAGGTGCAAAGATTTTTAGCAATATTTTTATTGCATAATATACTAAGAGTATGATTAAAAACGTTGTTATAAAACCCATGTTACTTTAAAAATTAAGATCAAAAATACAATTATAAGCGTTCATTTTGACTTGACACTTCTTAAAAAAATGATAAAAACGAATCAATTTTATAGTTTAGATTTCAGATTTCTTATTAAAAACATACTTAAAAGGATTGGTTAAGACTACATCAGATGAAGAATCTAATTAAAATTGAACCACAAAATTACTCAAAACGAATGATTAAAAAATTAATTACCCTATCGATATTACTCTATTCTATAGTATTTCAAGCGCAATATACCGATGTTATTAACTCTAACCGGCCAGGGCAATCTGTTAGCGCTTACGCCGTTGGAAAAAATGTAATTCAGGCAGAATTTGGTTTAGGATACGAACAACAAGAGCATTCCATTTTATTAACAGAAAGCTCTATTTGGAACGCAGAAATGGCCCTGCGCTACGGACTTTTATTTGAACGTTTAGAACTGATGTATGAAGGCACTTTTCAAAGAGAAAACCTAGACCTGCAAACATTAGGAACGAATGCTACGTTTACAGACTTTACTAGAAACCGATTAGGCTTAAAATATTTAATTTACGATCCTTACAAAAACCCAGAGCGTAACAAACCAAATTTATACAGCTGGAAAGCAAATAATAAATTTCAATGGCGTAATTTATTACCTGCCGTTTCTTTGTATGCAGGAGCTACATTTGTGTTAGGAGAAAACCCATATTATGATGGTGACCCTATAGCTTCGCCAAGAGTAATGTTGGCAACCCAAAGTAAAATTTCACCTCGTGTAGTTTTTATTTCAAATATTGCTTATGACCGAATTGGAACCGAATTTCCTGAATTAAGCTACATTGTTTCTTTAAGTCACGCTTTTCGCAATCCCAAATGGAGTATTTTTATAGAACAGCAAGGCATTAAAAGTGACCGCTATGCAGACGCTTTATACCGAACGGGTATGGCACATTTACTATCACCAAACCTACAAGCCGATATTACTTTTGGTGGTAGTTTTAAAGATACCCCAACGCGGATGTTTGGTACCATCGGAATGTCTTACCGATTAGATAAACATGTAGATAAAATTAAACCTATTGACGAACAAAAAGGCGGTGAAAACGGTCAGATTGGCAAAGAGTCTATGAAGAAAAAAGCTCGGAAAGCTAAAAAAGGTAGCGGTGCCGAAGATGTTGATTTAGGTCCAACCAAAAAACAGCTCAAAAAACTAAAAAAAGCAGAGAAAGAAAAGAAGAAAAATAAAAATGGTGAGATTGATTTTTAAAGTCCCAATATTGAAAAGAAATCTGATTTATAACTCTCCCCAATTGGAATTCTAATATCATTAATCACAATTCTATTTCGTTGAACGGTTTTTATAAAATCTACATTGACTATAAAAGATTTGTGTACTCTTAAAAACTGATTTGCAGGAAGTTTATCTAAAATTTCTTTAAAATTCATTAAGGTTAAAATGGTTTTATTAGTGTTTGCAATATGAATTTTTAAATAATCTTTAAGACCTTGTATATACTCAATTTCGTCTAAGTTTATCTTAATACTTTCATATTCTGACTTTACAAAAATATATTTTTTAGCTTCTGATGTTTCCCCAAAAGAAGAAAAAACGTTGTCAAAATGAGGTTTCTCAACTTTAGTCAAAAGCTCTTTTGCCCTAGAAATAGCTTTAATAAAACGATGATAAGGAATGGGTTTTACCAAATAATCTACTGCATTTAATTCAAAACCCTCTACTGCATATTGTGAATATGCAGTAGTGAAAATAAACATTGGCTTTTTTTCTAATGAGTTAATGAAATCTATTCCACTAATTTGTGGCATTTGAATGTCGCAAAGTATTAAATCTACTTTTTTTTCTTGAATAATTGCGATAGCATCAAGAGGATTTGTAAATGTGCCTACTACGCTAATAAAATCTAACTTATCACAATAATCTATAAGAATATCAATTGCCAAAGGTTCATCGTCAATAATAATACAATTCATCAATTTAATTTTAGGGTGAGTTTAACAACATAATTCTCTCTGTCGCTTTCTACAACTAATTCGTGTAAATCTGGGTATAATAAGTTCAATCTATTTTTAATATTTTGTAACCCTAATCCTGAACTTTTAGCTTCTTTTTTGAAAGCTCCAATTTTATTTATCACACTAAAATAAATAGTATTTTCTTGTATGGTAAGATTAATTTTTACAGTGGTTTTTCCTTTAAAATCAGTACCATATTTAAACGCATTTTCAATAAAAGATATAAATAATAATGGATGAATGTTCTTTCCCCTATCTTCCCCAGAGATATTTAAGGTTACATTTTCACTGTCTGATAATCGCAAACGCTGTAACTGTACATAATTTTTAATGTATTCTATTTCTTTAGAAATAGGCACCAAATCTTGATCTGCTTCATAAAGCATATATCGCATTAATTCTGATAAATTAATAATTGATTCTGGCGTATCAGGAGATTTTTTTACCGATAAAGAATATATAGCATTTAAGGAATTAAAGAGAAAATGCGGATTTAACTGTGTTTTTAAAAATTGAAGTTCAGAATTTACTTTTTCAGTTTCTACAATTTTTCTAAGATCTTCATTATTTTTCCATTCGATAAAAATTCTTAATAAAGCACTAACCACTAAGGGAATACCAAAGGTAATTACAGACATAAACAGAATTCGGAGTTGATGAATTTCTGGCTGTAATCTAGGATTACTCAAATTAGGATTACCGTCTGGCACATTTGCAAATGGGAAAAGATCGGTAAAAATATTAACTATTAAACCAAATACTACAATTAAACCAACAGCAATAAAAATATAGTTAATTGTTTTTTTTTGCAGTAAAATTTTTGGAACTAAGTAGTAATAATTTAAATAATACAAAAGTGTTGCTAATACAAGCCTCAAAGGTAAATCGGGAGGTATTGGTCTGTTTTGCAATACAAAAGGGTACAATAAAAGCCCATAAAACAACGTCCATAAAAGTATATGGATCAGAATTTGCCTTATGTATTTTTGAGTTGTGCCCATTTACCTTATTGATCTAAATGATTATATTGAATATTCAAAGTATTTAAATCTTCTATGGTGACTACGGGACTTTCTTTTTTTAATAGCCTACTAAGCACTAAGATAGACACTAATTTCGCATCATTATCAGACGTAAAAGATAGTTCTTCTTGTACTGCAGGTATATAATATTGCTTTATAAGAACTCTATCACCTGTTTTTATCATATATCCATAGCCGTCTTCGTAAACAAAAACTTCTGAGTAAAGAGAGGTTTTCGTTGGTGACATTCGTACTAAAATAAAAAATATAAGAAACAAAGTAATCAGCGTAAATATACAGTAAATCCTTTTTTTTTGCATGTATTAAAACTTTAAAAAAAATGGAGTTGTAAAACTAAAAACAACTCCATTACCAATTAAAAAACTCAAACAAACTTAATCTTCATCATCATAATCAGCAAAAGGGAAAAATTCACTTATATTATCTAAATATAAAGTTCCCGTTCTACCTAGGCCTACGAATGCTCTAGTACCGTTAGAGAAAAATGCTGGATCTTGTCTTGTAGTGCCCTCAAAACTAGTTTTTTGATCCCAAGTATCAGTTGATGGTGTATATTCCCAAACCGAAGAAGTAGCTCCGCTGCGTTCTCCACAAGCTATGTATCCGTAGCCATTAATGGCAAAACCCGCTGCATTACTTCTAGTAATTGTATAATCATCTTCTTCATCTAAATCTAGTTTTTGAGTCCAAACTTCGGTTGCAGGGTCAAAAGCCCAAAAGTCTGTTAGGTATACACCATTTGCTATACCTGTAGCTAAATAGGCTTTATTATCTATTATAAAAGTGGTTGCTGCACGCCTTTTATTACCTCCAAAACCTACTAATTCTGCCCATGAGTCTGTTGTGGGATCGTACTTCCAAAAATCTTTACGATCATTATCACCATCAAATCCAGTTCCAAAATAGCCTATACCATTTATACCAAATGCTACAGCGCTTCTTCGAGCAGTCGAAGGAAAATTTGCTATAGATGACCAAGTATTTGTAGCTGGTTCGTAAGCATAAAAATCTGCTAATTCATCTAAACCATCATAACCTGATCCTATATAACCTTTATCATTTACTGTAAAACCGACGGCTGCATTACGTGCAACTCCTATAAAATCTGCTTTTTGAGACCAATAATTACCTTCTATATCATAAGCCCAAAACGATTTTAAATAATCGTCACCATCGTAACCAACTCCCATATAGCCAATGTTACCAATCGTAAAACTTGCCATTCCGCTTCTTGGACTACCATCAAAAACCGATTTCGTTATCCAATTTCCTAGATCATCATCGTCATCATCATCACTAGAGCAACTTGTTATTATTAATACTAGACTAAACAATGAAATGATACTATACTTAAACTTTACTTCCTTCATACCTATTTTTTAAGAGTTGATTTTAATTTTAATCAAAACTACTTCGAGATATTCCGTAAAGAAAATAGAATATATAAAGTCATCTATTTAACATATGAATCCTTAAAATTAATCTACGAACCAGATATTAAATCTTATAGAAAAAAAACAGGTATTGGTCTTATAAAAACCTAGGTTGGTCTATTGTAGCATCTAAGATAATTCAGCACCTAGTACTTTTATCAAAAAATAAAAATATGACACACTTAGTACGGCTATTTTGCTTAATGACACTAATCCAATTATGTATTAGTTGTAGTGCTGATAACTTTAATGAATCTGATTTTATAGCGGGTGAAGCTTTTGTAAACAGTAATATTCGTGTAGTTATAGTAGATACTATGACTGTAGAGGTTTCTACCATAAAATTTGATAGTATTATTACTTCGCAAGCAGATAGAATATTAATTGGTAAATATACTGATCCTGTTTTAGGAACAGTACAGAGTATTAATTATGTTGGTTTTCTTCCAAATTCATATTATATAGCTACTGAAGCATCTTATGACAGTATCGTTTTATTTTTAAAATATGATGGCTATTATTATAACGATACCACACAAGTAAATACTGTAAATGTAACCCGATTAACTGACAATTTTAATCCTGATGAAAACGATGTTTTTTATAATACAAGTAGTGTAGCATATAGCGATGATATATTAGGAGCTCTTAACTATGCACCTAGACCACAATCGACAGATTCTCTAGAAATAAAATTGGCAGATACTCTTGGAGAAGAATTTTTTAATCAATTACAAAACAAAAGTATTACCAACGATGTTGAGTTCTTAAATACCTTTAAAGGTTTAAGACTAGCACCGGGTACTACCGATAAAGGCTCTGTAATTGGTTTTTCTAAAAATTCGGATTCTTTTTTCATGCGTTTATACTATTCTACTTCTGAAGAAACTGAACGCGTACAACAGTATACTGACTTTTCTTTAAATATATCAGACAGTCCTAGTCCGTTTTTTAACCAAATAGGTTCAGAAGAACCTTCGGAGTATTTAAAAGCATTAACGAATGGTGAAATTAGTTTACATAGTGTAAACAGTAATTTCCAAAGTTTTATTCAATCTGGAACAGGTATAGCGACCAAAATAGCACTCCCTTATCTTAAAACAATAAACAATATTGGCGGACAAGGTACTTTACTAAAAGCTGTTTTAAAAATAAAACCTGTACTAGGGTCTTATAATGATTTTTTAGTACTTCGAGATTACTTATCTGTCTATTTAGTTGACGGTAATAACGAAATAACACAACAGTTATACGCAACAGATAGTAGCGCTTTAAGTGCTTTTCTAAATACTGAAAACCAAGAATATAATGATATTTATTTTGAAATTAATCTAACAAATTATGTAGAATCAATTTTGACAACGGAAAGAAATACGAATACTGCGCTGTTATTATTACCCGAAAACTTTAGCTCTACAGTTGACAGATTTATCTTAAACGGTCAAAACACATCAAATAAAAATACTATTCTAGAACTTACTTATGCCGTTTATGATGAAGTTAATTAAAAAAATATCACTCCTATTTGTTCTTTTATGTATCCATCAAATAACTTTTGGTCAATCAGAAGCTCTAACAAGTTCGCCTTATTCCTTATATGGTTTAGGGGTAATCAATCAGACCAGTATTGGAAAATCTAATGCTTTAGGATATACTGGTATTGGTATTAAAACAACAACAGAAATAAATAATTTGAATGCAGCAAATTATGCGCTTATTCCCCAAAATTCCTTTTTCTATGATATCGGAATTACTGGTGAGACAAATACGTATAGCAATAAAAGATTTAGCGAAAGTAAAAAAAACGTAAACTTCTCTAATTTTGCTTTTGCTTTTAGAATTGCAGAAGGTTTAGGTGCTGGAATATCGATGGTTCCTTATAGTGACGTCGGTTATTCTCTTGTTGGTGTACAGTCTAATATTGAAGGTAGTACAGAGTCTTTCGAAAGTTCAATTTCTGGGCTTGGATCACTAAGCGATTTGAAACTAAATCTTGGCTATTCTGTTTTAGATAATTTAAGAGTTGGATTAAGCGCTTCATTCCTTTTTGGAAATATAAAACAGACCGAATCTTTTGAAATTGAAGATAGTGCTTTAGCCCTTTCTGAAACTACTAAATACAATGGTGCTAGGCTTGGTTTTGGTATGCATTTAGATATTACTGATAAAATTACCATTGGTAGTACCCTACAATTACCTACCCGTTTAAAAGCAAGTTTAGATCGGTCATTAACTAAGACAATTGACGGATCTACAAGTGTTGATGTTGCTATAAATGAAGTTGATACTGCCGATAACTTTAATTTACCTTTAGAGATAGGCATTGGTTTCAGTTCTAATATCTATAAATCATTTACACTGAGTGCTGATTATAAAAAGAATTATTGGGACGCTACGAACCAAGTAGATTTTGCTGGAACCTATGCAGATCAAGATATTTTTGGAATAGGATTAGAATTTATTAAAAACAACAAGAGTTTTACATATGGTGATCGTATAAATTATCGCTTAGGATATAACTACGATAATGGATATTTAAAAGTAAACAACGAAAAAATTAATGGTTTTAATATAACTGCTGGTGTAGGTCTACCTATAAGTTTAAATTCTAATTCTATCCTTAATTTTTCTTATAGTTATGGCTCCAAGGGACTTATTGAAAATATCTTGATAAGAGAAAACTATCATTTATTTACGCTTAATGCTAGCTTAGAGGATTTATGGTTTCGTAAACGAAAAATAGACTAAATTATGATTTAATTAAATCGTTAATAGTCCAATTTCTTTTATTGAATTAATTGGTTTTGAAAACCAAAACAATTCAAAATCTTCGAATTTTGCTTCAAAGTCAAATTTTACGTCCTTAATGAATACCTGTTTTTCTTGATTTAGCCTCCATAAGGCTAAATTTTGAACTAGCCACTCCCCTTTTTCTTTGTCTAGCGTGATTGAAGTACTATTTCTATTGTGATGGAAAGTCAATTTTAATACTTCCCAACTATATCCTTTTTTAGATTTTGTTTGAATTTCTTGCATTGGTAAATTACCTAACCAAATCACTTTTGCTGTGGGTTTTATCTTATAATCTAGAATATTATTTAAACAATCTGTAATGAAGTCCGACTTTATTTGTGTTTTCGGAATCTTAAAATCGAACCAGTTTTGTAATGGTGTTCTAAAACCTATGCCGTGCATGTAATTAAAGAGCGATTTTTTTAATCCGAAACTGAATTTGGAATGATCTATTCCTGTGGAATCTTTAAAATCAACATCGTTATTCGCAAAAGAAATCGCTTTTAAATTTGGAATAATACCATATTCTGATGGATTAATACCTATTGGGCTATGTGCTGTTAGTGCAAATTGATGCCAGAAACCAGACTGCAAAACACCAACTTCGAAAAGCTGACGCACCATTTCTAAACTATCTATAGTTTCTTGTATCGTTTGGGTAGGATAACCGTACATTAAATACGAATGTACCATAATATTGGCTTTGGTAAAATTACGAGTTACCTGAGCGACTTGTGAAACTGTTACCCCTTTGTCTATTAATTTTAGTAAACGGTCTGAGGCAACTTCTAAACCGCCAGAAACAGCAATACAGCCCGATACTTTTAATAAATAACAAAGATCCTCTGTAAAATTTTTCTCAAAGCGGATATTTGTCCACCATGTAACCACTAGCTTTCTTTTAATTATTTCAATAGCTAAGGCTTTCATTAATGAGGGCGGCGCAGCTTCATCTACAAAATGAAATCCGTTTTCCCCTGTTTGTGCCATAAGTTGCTCCATCCGATCCACTAAAATAGTCGCGGCAATAGG
>JANQTG010000077.1:32165-52686 GCA_030731855.1 Cellulophaga sp.
ACTCGTTGATCTGTTAACGAGCGTAATTCGGTATTCGGAAAACCACCACCCATGGTTATTTTTATAGCCGGATAATTTTGTTTAATATGTTGAGCGCATCGAAAGGCACTGTATAAATTGCCCGGAAAAGGCACCGAAAAACCGATTAATTTTGGTGCTACTTTCTGAATGACTTTATCGAGTGCTCGTAGCGTTATTTTGTCAATATATGTAAGCTCGTTTTGCAAAAAAGCATATAATTCATCAAAAGAATTGGCACTTCGGCCCAAACGTTCTGCATAGCGACTAAACCCAAAATTTGGATCTATGCATTCCACTATAAAATCAGATAAATCTTCTAAATACAAGGTTGCCAAATGCTTTGCTTTGTCTTGTAAACCCATTTCTCCAAAAGCCCAATCTAAATCATCTAATTGCTGAAAACGCGATGCTTCAGGTAAAAAACCTTGGGTGCAGATCTGTCGTGCAAAAGTTGGATTATTTCCTTGTAAAAAACCGATTACCAGCGAAACAGTATTGATGTAAGTATCTTTTAAGGCATACATACGTTGACAATTATCAGAAATAATGGCCTTATTTTGATGCGCAACATTGAATATATTTTCTAATTCTTGTTTTGAAAACAGCGCTAAAATAACCTCAATACCTAAGTCTGATTGAAAACAAGAAATATTTTTTGTGTTCAAAAATCCTTTTAAATAAGCCGTTGCAGGGTATGGCGTATTTAGTTGCGTAAAAGGTGGTGTAATGAGTAAAACGTCTTTCAAAATCAGATATAAATAGTGATGTAAAGATACTAGATTAAGCCAAGGATACTTCTTTTTTTAGAATTTCGGCAACGGCGCTTTGGTAGGCTGCGGGATTATTTGCTTTTTTAATCGCTTTGTAGGCTTTTTGAGGGTCAGAAAACGATTGTGCAAAAAATTCCCAAAAACCTAACATTTTCATTTTTATAGGCGTTGGTCCTGATAAAAATTCGTTATATTGTTGGTAAATCGTATCATGGAATGCTTTAAATAATTCGATTCTATTGGTAGGATATTCAGTTGTATCAGCTTTTATCATGCTCGGTAAAAAAGGATCAGCTATTAAGCCACGCCCAATCATAAAATGATCAATAGTTGGAAAGCGTTCTTGCATTTTTTTAAATTGTGGTACACTTGTAATATCGCCATTATAATACAATTTATGTCTTGTACTTTCTACACAGCGCTGAAAAGCATCTAAATCCACACCACCTTTATATAACTGCTTACCAATGCGCGCATGAATAGCAATGTTTTTTATAGGATATTTTTCTAAAATTGGAAAAGTATCTAAAATTTCGCTACTATTCTCGTACCCCATGCGCATTTTCATAGAAACGACAACGTCAGTTTCAGTATGTACACGGTCTAAAATATAGTCAATTTTATCGGCTTCTTTTATTAATCCTGAACCCATTCCGCGTTTCGTAACCATTGGGTAGGGACAACCTAAATTCCAGTTGAGTTCTTTATAGCCCAAATCTTGAATATACTTTACCACAAATAGAAATTCGTCCGCATCGTTTGTCATTACCTGCGGAATGACGTTTAACGTAGTGTTATTTTCTAGTTGTAAATCGCGCTGATACGATGATTTTATGACCAATTTACCATCTAAACGAATGTAAGGTGCATAAAACGTATCAATTCCGCCAAAAAAATGTTGAAAAGCGTTGCGGAAGCGAAAATCAGTAAAACCTTGTAATGGTGATGATAAAAGCGTAAAACTCATAGATTTTTAGTAAAAGGCAAAGATAGTGCTATAAGTGATAAAGAAAATAAAGAAGAGAAAAAAGACTTGAGGCAAAAGATAAGATACTATTAAACAAAAAAATAAACTAGAAGACTCTAAACAAATAAACATTTCTTAACCGCAAATCGAAGTACTGAACTTTAAATAGTATTTTTGGTAGCACAAAAAAGCACCAATGATTTTCATACAAGAAGTAACTAATAAAGCAGACATAAAAAAGTTTGTGAAATTCCCTTTCAGCTTATATAAAGATTCTCCGTATTGGGTTCCTCCTATTATTGCAGACGAAATGGAAACCTTTGATAAAGATAAAAACCCAGCATTTAAAGATGCAGAGGTTTCTTTATTTTTGGCTTATAAAGATCATATAATCGTTGGACGTGTTGCCGCTATTGCTAATTGGATTGAAATTAAGCAGCAAAAAGTATCTAAAATGCGATTTGGTTGGTTCGATTTTATAGATGATTTTGAAGTCACAAAAGCTTTATTAAACAAAGTAGCTGAAATAGGAAAAAAGCACCAGCTAACCTATATGGAGGGTCCTGTTGGTTTTTCAAATCTTGATAAAGTTGGAGTACTTACCTATGGTTTTGACCATATTGGGACTATGATCACTTGGTATAACCATGCCTATTATGTAAATCATTATGAAAAATTAGGCTTCAAAAAAGAGAAAGGGTATATTGAAAGTAAATTTCCATTTGTAAATGCTCATCCCAAATTTTATGCTAAAGCCAACGAATTAATTAAGAAAAGATACAAGCTTAAACCCCTAAATTTCACCAAAACAAAAGATGTAATGCCGTGGGCAGATAAGATGTTTGATCTATTCAATGCCTCATACGCTTCACTTTCTTCTTTTGTGCCTATTACCGACATACAGAAAGCCTATTTTAAGAAAAAATATATTAGTTTTATTAATCCGGAGTATATAAAATTTGTTTTGGATGAACACGATAATTTGGTCGCATTTAGTATTGTAATGCCCTCTTTTTCAAAAGCACTTCAAAAAGCAAACGGTAAATTATTCCCGACCGGTATGTTTCATTTATTAAATGCGAAAAAGAATAGCAAAGAGGTTATTTTTTATTTGATTGGCGTTCTCCCAGAATATCAAAACAAAGGAGTAACCGCCATTATTTTTAATGAATGTTATGAAACGTTTACTAAAAAAGGTATTTTAGATTGTGTTAGAACTCCAGAATTAGAGGATAATACAGCCATACAACAACTTTGGAAAAACTTTGATCCTAAAATTTATAAGAGAAGAAGTACTTTTAGGAAGGAGTTATCCTCACCCGAAAACTGCTAAAAAGCAGTTTTCGACCTCTCCAAAGGAGAGGTAAATCAGATATGTTGTTGCTAAATTGGTTAGGAAATCATTTTAATTGAAAAGCTAGCCTTATTAATTACCATTTAAAATTTACTCCTCTAAAAACTTTAAAAGTGCAGTGGCTTTTTCAACATCAGCTTCATATACTTTTAATTGAATAGGATTAAACCCTCCAGCTGTAACACCCCACGGCCTTATACTGCCCATCAGTTCATTTTCGACAAATACTTCAATGTCGTTATCCAATAAAATATTTTTTGCATTCATTACTTGGTAATGTTCGCCTTTAAATACGGTTTTCATGAATCTTTTTTTTAATTCTAATAAATATAAACTAAACTTTAAAATGCGTTAATCCTATTCTCTCATTAAAATTCTTAAGTTTTTAAAACCCCATAGTACAACCCCAAAACTCAATATATAATGACATAAGTAAATGATGACGTTATGATCGGAAAAGGTCATGTATTCTATTTTAGTAATCTGTGTTATAAAATTCCAAAGCATGTGAATGGCTATATTCAACCATAACGATTTTGTTATATAATAAACATACCCAAAGAAAATACCAATGAAAAAATAAGCTATCAAGCCATTCAAATTTAGGTGCATTATGGCAAATAAAAACGAGGATAACACAAGACTAATAATTAAGTTATACCGCTCTAGTAATGTATTAAAAATAATATATCGGTACATGATTTCCTCTAAAATTGGCCCAATAATGACCATTAAAAATAAAACCCAAATATTTTTAGTGCTAAAATCTAAATAGAAAGATATAATTTTCAATTTAGAATCGAATAAAGATTTTATAAAATCATAATCTATAGTGTTTTGCGCTAAAAATATAGCAAAAAATAATGATGCTCCAACAGCTAAAGTTTTATATGAAATGGGTTCAAATTTAAAAGTCCATTTTAATTTAAGCCATTTAAAACAAAATAAAATTCCTAAAAAAAATAAAAGATGAAAGCTATAAACTAAGATTATTGTTTGTGTTTCATAAGTTATATTTTTAAGTAAGTATGTGCCATAAAGAACTAATCCATGAAGTATTTGTATTAGGAGTAATAGTAGCAGAAATGAATAAAATAGTTTGTGTTTTTTAACCAAAGGATTTTTTTGATTTAGTGTTTTTAGTTTTCTAAGTTTATACAAAAAATCCCAAACACTAAACCATAGCATTTGGGATTTTTAAATTTATCAAATAAGCTACTCTATTCACCCATAGCGGCTGCTACAGCTGCTGACAATCTTTTGTACGTACCGTTTTCTAGTCGCTCACGAATAGCAGAAAAAGCTTCTAGCGTTTCACTAACATCTTGTAAGGTATGCGTAGCGGTCGGAATCATACGTAAAAGTATTAATCCCTTTGGAATTACTGGATATACCACGATAGAGCAGAAAATACCGTGATTTTCACGTAAATCTTTTACCAAAGCCATAGCTTCTGGAATACTGCCGTTTAAATATACAGGTGTTACACAACTAGTGGTAGTACCAATATCAAAACCACGTTCTTTAAGTCCGTTTTGTAAGGCATTTACATTCTCCCATAACTTATTTTTAAGTTCTGGCATGGTGCGTAACATATCTAAACGCTTTAATGCTCCTTTCACATAAATCATAGGTAATGATTTAGCGAACATTTGTGAACGTAAGTTATATTTTAAATAATCGATTATTGCTTGATCTGCGGCTAAAAAAGCGCCAATACCTGCCATAGATTTTGCGAAAGTAGCAAAATAAACATCAATACCATCTTGAATGCCTTGCTCCTCACCTGCTCCAGCGCCCGTTTTTCCTAAAGTTCCAAAACCGTGTGCGTCATCTACTAAAAATCTAAAATTGTACTTTTCTTTTAAAGCTACAATTTCCTTTAATTTTCCTTGCTCACCACGCATTCCAAAAACACCTTCAGAGATTACTAAAATTCCACCTCCGGTTTGTTCTGCCATTTTTGTGGCGCGCTCCAAGTTTTTTTCTAAACTTTCAATATCGTTATGTTTAAACGTAAAACGTTTACCCATATGCAAACGAACACCATCAATAATACAAGCATGCGCATCTACATCATAAACAATAATATCATCTTTAGAAACTAAAGCATCAACACAAGACATAATACCTTGGTATCCGAAGTTTAATAAATAAGCGGCTTGTTTATTCACAAAAGCAGCTAATTCTTGCTCTAATTGTTCGTGGAAATCAGTATGACCACTCATCATACGAGCGCCCATTGGATATGCTGCACCATACTCCGCAGCTGCATCACCATCTACTTTTTTAATTTCAGGTAAATTCGCTAGTCCTAAATAATCATTTATACTCCAAGTAAGTACTTCTTTCCCTTGAAATTTCATTCTATTAGAAATAGGTCCTTCCAATTTTGGAAATACAAAATAGCCTTCGGCTTGTGAAGCCCATTTTCCTAATGGTCCTTTATTCTCGATTATTCTTTCAAATAAATCCCTCATCTATACAATAATTTACGACAAAAGTAAAGATTTTTACGATGTATTCATAAAAATATGGGCACAAAAAAAGCAGTACACAAATTTGTGTACTGCTTTTGATATATTTTATCTTTTACAATTATTTTACAAATTGAATTTCTTGTGGTTGTTCTGCAGTGTTATTTGATAAAAAACCTTGATTTTTCATCCAATCATCGCTATAGATTTTACTCATATAGCGAGAGCCATGATCCGAAAATATAATAACCACATTGCTATTTTCATCAAACTCTCCTTCAGCGTCTAGTTGCTTTACGGCTTGCAAAGCAGCACCGCTCGTATACCCTACGAACATACCCTCTGTTCTTGAAATTTCACGCGCGGTATGTGCACTATCTTCATCGGTTACCTTTACGAATTTATCAATCACATCAAAATTGGTAGCCGTCGGAATTAGATTTTTACCTAAGCCTTCAATTCTGTAAGGATAAATTTCTTTTTTATCAAACTCTCTTGTTTCGTGATATTTTTTAAGTACCGATCCGTAGGCATCAACACCAATAATTTTGACCTCTGTGCCAGCTATTTGGGCTTGCTCTTTCAAATATTTTGCAGTACCTGAAATTGTACCTCCTGTGCCACTCGCCGCAACTAAGTGTGTAATACGACCGTTAGTTTGTTTCCAAATTTCAGGTCCTGTAGTTCTGTAATGCGCTTCGGTATTTAAAGTATTAAAATATTGGTTGATGTAAATACTATTTGGTGTCTCTGAATGTATACGTTTCGCCACTTCATAATACGATCTTGGATCTTCTGGTGCAACGTGAGCAGGACAAACAAATACGTTGGCTCCCATAGCGCGCAACATATCAATCTTATCTGGAGAAGATTTTGAACTTACCGCTAAAATACACTTGTATCCTTTTATAATACTTACCATTGCAATACTAAATCCTGTGTTTCCAGAAGTAGTTTCGATAATGGTGCTTCCTGGTTTTAACAGTCCTTTGCGTTCTGCTTCATCAATAATAAAGTGTGCTATTCTATCTTTTGCGGAATGCCCTGGATTAAACCCTTCTACTTTGGCATAAAAATTACCTGTAAAATTTTCAGCTACTTTATTTAGTTTTACTAAAGGTGTATTACCTATTAGTTCTAAAATATTATTGTGAGCGTTGATCTTATTTTCCATAGTTGGTGATAAGTTTTAACGTATTGGTTTTAACTAACTATTGAATAAAAACCAGTAATTAAGATACAAATTTATAGTTTTTTTTTGGTTAATCGATTTTATTTTCTAAATCTAATAAAAAAGCGTATTCTTTTGCCACTTCTTTTAGAGATTCAAATCGGCCAGAAGCTCCACCATGTCCTGCATCCATATTGATATCAAAAAGTAATAAATTTTCATCGGTTTTTGTATCACGAAGCTTTGCTACCCATTTCGCCGGCTCCCAATATTGCACTTGTGAATCGTGCAAACCTGTAATCACCAACATATTAGGATATTCTTGTTTTACGACATTATCGTATGGTGAATATGATTTCATATAGTCGTAATATTCCTTTTCATTGGGGTTTCCCCATTCGTCATATTCACCTGTAGTCAGCGGAATCGTATCATCGAGCATTGTTGTCACTACATCAACAAAAGGGACCGCTGCAATTACGCCGTTATACAATTCTGGTTGCATGTTTACGATAGCACCCATTAATAAGCCTCCGGCAGAACCACCTGAAGCGTATAAATGTTCTGGATTGGTATACTTATTTTCAATCAAATATTTAGAGCAATCTATAAAATCAGTAAACGTATTTTTTTTATATAATAATTTACCATCTTCATACCATTTTCTTCCCAAATACTCACTTCCACGGACATGCGTTATTACGTAAATAAACCCTCTATCGAGCAAACTTAAACGTACTGTAGAAAAAGACGGATCTAAGGTATAGCCATAAGAACCATACCCATATTGCAATAACGGACTAGAACCATCTAACTTGGTATCTTTATGATAAACTACAGACATCGGGATTTTAACTCCATCTCTGGCGGTTGCCCAAATACGTTCTGATTTGTAGTTATTTTTATCAAACTTACCGCCTAAAACTTCTTGTTCCTTTTTAATATCTTTTACTTGCGTTCGCATATTAAAGTCTATCACCGAACTTGGCGTTGTTAAGGAATTATAGCCGTAACGTATTATTTCCGTATCAAAATCAGGATTTGTGCCAACATAAGCGGTATATGTTTCATCATTGAAAGGCAAAAAGTAACTTTCATCTGTATCCCAGCGCACTATTTTTATCTTATTCAGTCCGTTTTCACGCTCAGAAAGCACATAATAATCTTTAAATATTTCGATATCCTCTAACAAAACCTCTTCTCGGTGCGGAATAAACTCCTGCCAATTGGCAGAAGCAGTATTGTTTTCTGCCACTTTCATCAATTTAAAATTAGTGGCATTATCTTTATTCGTTAACACATAAAAATTACCCTCATAGTGTGCTAAAGAATACTCCAAACCACGTTCCCGATTAGAAAACATAGTAAAATTAGCTTCTGGTAAATCTGCTTTAATAAATTGATATTCAGAAGTTAAGGTACTTGATGAACCAATAACAATATATTCTTTAGATTTTGTTTTATAAACAAAGGTGTTAAACGTTTCATCTTCTTCATGAAAAACTACCACGTCATCGGCAACAGGAGTTCCTAAAATATGTTTATAAACTTTATCTGAACGAAGTGTAACTGGGTCTTTTTTGGTGTAAAAAAAAGTTTTATTATCGTTTGCCCAAACAGCACCACCAGTAGTTTTTTCTATAATATCTGAATAAATTACTCCCGTTTGTAAATTTTTAATTCGAAGAGAATATTCCCTTCTTGAGATAGTATCTGTGCCAAAAACGGCTAAAGTGTTATCTGTACTAATGGCAATACCACCAAGACTAAAATAATCATGCCCCTTTGCCATTTCATTACAATTAAACATCTCTTCTGCTATAGCGTTCGGAATATCTTTGGTTCTTGAATATATAGGATATTCTTTACCAATTTCGTAACGGGTGCTATACCAATAGCCATTTAAACGATACGGTACCGAAGCATCGTCTTCTTTTATTCTTGATTTCATTTCTTCAAAAAGTTTGTTTTGGAAATCAAGCGTATGGGACGTCATTTTTTCATAGTAGGCCTTTTCTTCGTTTAAATAAGAAATAACTTCTGTATTTTCTCTGTCATTTAACCAATAATAATTATCAATTCGAGTATCATTATGGATTACTAGATTTTTTGGTATCTTTTTTGCACTTGGATTGGTAGTATTAATCATGTTTGTTTTATCGCTTTTACAAGAAGTTGCAAAACTAAGACTTAATGAAAAAATAACCACTTTTTTTAAGGTCGATAACATAAAAAACATATTAATGCAATCAATTTACTAATTTTGAACCAATAATGAATTTAAAACAATAAGTATGTTTGGAGATATGATGGGTATGATGGGAAAATTAAAAGAAACCCAAGAAAAAATAAAAGCAACCAAAGAGCGTTTAAATTTTGTTTTGGTTGATGAAAAATCGACCGATGATAAGTTAAAAGTAACCCTCACTGCTAATCGTGTCATTAAAAGTATTAATATCGACGATAGTTTACTAACCGATAAAGAACAATTAGAAGACTACCTTATTTTAGTTTTAAATAAAGCCATTGAAAAGGCTACCAACGTAAATGAACTAGAACTTGCTGCGGTAGCAAAAGAAGGTATGCCCAATATTCCGGGAATGGATTCGTTATTTAAATAGATAAATAGATTTTACAAAATAAAAACTCATGAAAAAATTATTGATTTTACTTATATTTCCTTTAGTATTGAATGCTCAAGGGGACTTAAAAACAGCCGATAAAAAAGGATGGATCACCAATTATGATCAGGCTATAAAAAAGGCTAACAAAGAAAAAAAGAATGTTTTAGTGTATTTTACTGGCAGCGACTGGTGTCAACCTTGTATTGCTTTAAAGAAAGACTTTTTTGAAACAGATGCTTTTAATAAATATTCTGAAGGCTACGTGCTGTTATACATAGATATTCCTAGAAATAGAGATTTATTAAGTGCTGATCAATTAAAGCATAATAAAGAATTAGCTTCAAAATTGAATAAAAAAGGAGCTGTACCCATGGTTGCCGTAATTAACAAAGATGGTGGTGAATTAGGAGCTATGTCTGGCTACAGCATGAATGGAGAAATACAATACCACACTAAATTCTTGGATAAATACTTAAAGAATTGAAAATTAAAAAATGAATAATTGAAAATTGGAAACTTTATTCATTAAACTCTTAAACTTATAACCTTCTAAACTAAATAAAAAAAATCCCTTTGAATTACATTCAAAGGGATTTTTTTATAATAGTTGGGATGAAAAACTGACTAGTTGTTAATCAATCTAAATTCTGTTCTTCTATTCACAGAATGCTCTCTTTCAGTACAAGAAACACCTTCTGCACATCTGTTTTTAACTTTAGTTTCACCGTAACCATTAGCTACTAATAAACTAGAGTTTACGCCCTTAGAAACCAAGTAATCAGCTACAGCTTTAGCTCTTCTTTCAGATAAATCTTTATTTGATGAAGCAGAACCTCTAACATCTGTATGAGAAGCTAATTCAACTTTTACCCCTGGGTTTTGAGCTAAAACTGGCATTAATCTATTATCGATAATCCCTTTAGCGGCAGCAGTTAATGTTGCACTCCCTAAGTCCCAATTAATTGGTAAAGCTTGGTATTCAACTAAAGCACATTCTACTTCTTTCCAAGACGTTAAACCACCTTTTTGTTGCATTACTTCTTTACTTACTGTTTTAGTTACAGCAGGAACAATTTCTTCAACAGTATATGCATCTTTATCTAAAACTGTTTTTGTGATTTCATCATATACAGCTGGTATAACTTCTTCAATAACTTTTGCAGGTGAAGCTAAAACTCTTTTAGTATATGTTGCATTTTTTGATCCAATACCCGCTTTGCTAATAGAAGCATCAGCAGCTAAAGTAGTTGTTTCAACTGTTGCATATTCAGCAGGATATCCTTTATAACACCAGTATCTACAATCATCAGGGTTACCCGAAGCACAGTCAGGAGCAGCTGCACCTAATTCCCATTGCGCAAAAGCTGGTTTAATCTCAATAGTTTCAGCACCTTTTCCAAAAGATGCAGGAGTAATCTGAATTGTATTACCACCTTCTTTAGCTACATAAGAAACCGTTTCTGTTCTCCATTCTTCTGGAACAATTCTAAACTTTTTGCTTTCTTCTTTTACCAATACACGCTCGGTAACTGTCTTGAAAGTTGCAGGAACAGTCTTTAAAACCTTGTAAGCAGGTTTTGTTGTAATGGTAACTGTCTCATTCACATAAATATCTGGAGTTGTACAACGTACGTAACATTTTCCAGGTTCTGGGTTGGCAGGCAAATCTTGTGCCATTGTAAAAGATGCAGTGAATACTGCAACTAAAAATAAAACTTTTTTCATTTTGTAAGTGTTTTTGTTATGAATTTATAGTGTGGCGAATATAATATTGTTAAAATAAACCCAAGAAAATTCTTGTCGAAATATCAAATAATCGACAAAATACACATATCATCGACAAAATACACTTTGCCATACTATTTTTGTAAATGAGTACAAAATTTCAATTTTCTATTTTTCCTTTTTTTTAGTACCTTAACTCAAAAAGAGTGCTATGTCAAAAATGCAGTATCATACAAACAACGATTTATCTTTTCAATTCACAAACAAAAATGGAGATACTCTTTTTAAAA
Source organism: Cellulophaga sp. (assembly GCA_030731855.1). Lineage (GTDB taxonomy): Bacteria > Bacteroidota > Bacteroidia > Flavobacteriales > Flavobacteriaceae > Cellulophaga. The sequence goes on from JANQTG010000077.1 coordinate 43,565, forward strand.
GCATCTCCTTTAAAAATGAAGAAGAAATGAATGGGGTGATCTCTACGCTTCAAAAAATTCCAAATAAATTGAAGCTATTTGAGCGTAAAACCAACCATGAAGGCTTGTTTCTTTTTAAACTAAAAAATGATCAAGGACAAATAATTGGAACCTCAGAACATTACAATTCTGAGGCGGGAATGGAAAATGGTATTAAAAATATAATAACGGCGATAGAAAATTAATATTTAATTAGTTCTACAAAATTCAGCATCTCTAAAACTAATTTTTGCAGTAGTATCACCACTATCACTTGCGCCATAAGCGCCATAGCGAGTAGTTACGCGCTCCGAAGTAAAAGTATGATTTAATGTTCTAGTGGTACTATCTGTTGAAGTGCTAAATATTGTTATGGTTGTAAAGGCTTCTTGATTGGTATTGTACCCAGAGATAGCCTCCATGGTATATTCTTTACCTTTAGTTATATTCCTAAAAAAAGTACGTGTTCTAGCTCCTCCTGTAGTGGTGGTATAAGGAGTTGTAGATTCATGTATAGTAAGATCAAAAACATCAACTTCGTTTGTTTTCGTTGCATAAACTAAATACACTGCACTCGTTGCTGTTTGTCCTTCTTTTTGACCAGCAACGATAATTCCTCCAGCATGTGCTTGCACAATACACGTCTGTTCATTGCTTAAATCATCAATTATAAATTTTGCCGAGAATTTGCCACTCGTTAATACACCACGCCTTATAGGATTAAAAAAACGCTCTACGCGGGTTTTTGTACCATCATATCTTTTTGTAGATCCTGTTACTGAATATTCACCGTACAAAACTGTTTCATTATTCGTATTTATAGTTGTATTACGGTAACCACCTGCATCTGTTCTACAATCTAATGTCCCAATATTAAGGGGATTAATAACATCATCACAAACTTTACTTTGTAAGGCACTTGGGCCAAGTGATGGAAATACAGTTTCTTCACAATCTGTTTGCTGTGTTGTTGTATCAGGGTTAAAAGGTGGTAAATTATTAGTTTCTTCTGCAACTTCTTCCTCTATACCTTGGGTCTGAGCAATTTCTGATAAGCTAGAGCCACAAGAGAAAGAACAGTAAATTAAAAATAGTATTGATACTTTTTTGAAATTTGAATTTTTAAGTATTATTATCATTATAGGATGAGCATCAAAAGTTTATAAAATAATATTTAACCAATTTATTAACTTACATTTTAATAAGAATCCTGCTATATCCTGCCAAATAAAAAAATAACATAAATATTAATCAAAAACTTGTATGCCTAAAGCTTTTTCAAAATCTTCAAAAAAGCTTCATGCATAGCATCTGAATAATCTAAATGGGTAACAATTCTTAATTTTCCTTGTCCCATGCCTATAATATGTACATTATTTTCTAGTAATTTCTTCAAAAACTGGTCGGCACTTAAAGCTTCCTCGTTTATTTCAAAAATAATAATATTGGTTTCAATAGGTTCCACTTTTTTTATGAAGGATAATTTTTCAAGAACACCCCCTATTTCTTTTGCTTTTTGATGATCATCCGCTAAACGATCTAGATGATGATCTAAAGCATACGTTGCTGCAGCGGCTAAAAAACCAGCCTGACGCATTCCACCGCCTAAAACTTTACGAACTCGAAGTGCTTTCTGCATTATTTCTTTATCACCTACCAAAACAGAGCCAACAGGACACCCTAAACCCTTGCTAAAACAAATACTAATAGTATCAAACAAATCTCCATATTGCTGCGTAGTTTCTTTTTTAGCTACTAGGGCATTCCATAGGCGTGCACCATCTAAATGATATTTCAGATTATTATCTTCACAAACCGCTTTAATTTTTTTTAACTCTTCAAAATCCCAACAAGCTCCTCCGCCTTTATTAGTCGTATTCTCTATAGAAACCAAGGTTGTTAACGGACTATGATAAAAATCTGGCGGATTTATTGCTGCATTTACCTGTTCCGCCGTCATCATTCCTCGATGTCCGTCAACTAACTTACATGAGACACCACTGTTAAAACTAACGCCGCCACCTTCATAATTATAAATATGTGCGTATTTATCGCAAATTAATTGCTCTGCTGGTTGTGTGTGTAATTTAATAGCGGTCTGGTTTGCCATTGTCCCACTCGGAAAAAATAAAGCCGTTTCTTTATTAAATAGAGCAGCAACACGACTTTCTAATGCATTTATTGCTGGGTCTTCTTTAAAAACATCGTCGCCAACTTCTGCTTGCATCATTGCCTCAAGCATCTCTTTTGTAGGTTTAGTAACGGTATCACTTATTAGGTTTATTTTCATTTTTTTTGTAAAAAGTATTAAGTATTAGGTACAAAGTAATAATAAAAAAATACGAAATTAGAATTTAAAAATACGAATAAAGGCAGAATCTGGGCATTCAAAAACTCGAACAACCATCAAAGAACAACTAATTTAAACCACAAGTTCAAAAAAAATAAAACTCTAGCACTGAGCGTAGCCGAAGTGTTAAACTTGAAACAATTTTTTTACGATCAACGAACAACGGACAACCAGCAACCAATCTTAATGAAAACAACCCATCCCAATTGGTGAACCATCAGGAATTGTGGCTGCTGGAATTACCATAAACTTTTCTGGATATTGTTGAAATTCTTCAATCCGCTTTACTGCTTCAAAAGAAAATAAATCACTTTTTGGCATCAGACTTTTCTTTAATTCATTCAATTTAAAATTAGCAATCACATTTACTTGTGACAGCACCTTGTCTTGCGCGGCTAAGTTCATTAGATGATGTAATGCCCTGTAATTTATCGCTCTTTGGACTTCATTCAAATAGTTGTCTTTATTTGTTTCACGATTGATGGTGTTTGCTATGACTTTATCAATGACATTTTCTAAACTTAAATTTTTGTCATCTAAACTTTTTTGCAATATTAACCTTGATGCTCTTTCCGAGTGTAAAAGAAAATCTAAGGTCATATCTGCACTAGTTTCCGCCGCTGAAATCGGATCAAAACCTACGCCCATTCTTCCTTTAATAGACTCTCTACTGGCCGCATACCCAAATGCTCTTGGCGGAAATAAGGCTAATTTTTCTTTTGGAACAGCAATAATCTCTGCATTTAAGGTTGTCAAAATACTATTTAGGGCTTGGTTTTGTATTTTTGAATCTAATATTTTAACTACTTCTTGCCCATCACCCTTAACGGCGTAATTATACTCTAATCCTCCTATTTGTTTAGCAACGGCTTCGGTTTGGTAGCGATGGAAAAAATATAAGGGCACAAAAACATCTTCTAAAACGGAATACGATTCTCCTTTTTTGATATTATTGATAGAGAAGTTATCCATACCCAACTTTCTAATTTTCAACACTTCATTTAATTCTTCTGAAATGTTAGTGCCATTATCCCATAAATGGGCTAAGGCATGTGCACTTCCTGCGGGTCTCGCATCTTGGTCGGTTATGTAGCGTAAACCTTTTTCTGATGCTTTTTCTAAAATGGTGTTTAATTCGTTTTCTTCATCTTTTCCATTAAAATCAGCATAAGAATAGGCTACGGTAACTTTATCCCAATCACCAATTCCTGAGGCATAGGCATTTGAAAAATCTATTTTACCTCTTTTTATTTCGAACTGCGGATGCGGATAATCCATTACCGAAGCCTTATTATTGGTACTTGCAGCATAATTGTGTGCAAAACCTAAAGTATGCCCAATTTCATGCGCCGACAGTTGGCGGATTCTAGCAATCGCCATTTCTAGCATGGGTTGGTAATTATCATCACGATCTTTAAATGGCTGATCCATTAAGGCTTGTGCGATCAAAAAATCTTGTCGAATTCTTAAACTTCCTAAACTTACATGACCCTTTATAATCTCACCAGTTCTTGGATCTGTGATACTACTTCCGTAGCTCCAACCTCTGGTAGAACGGTGCACCCATTGTATTACATTATAGCGAACATCAAGCGGATCGGCATCATCTGGTAACATTTTAAGTTGAAAAGCATCTTTGTAACCAATCGCTTCAAAAGCCTGATTCCACCAACGGCCACCTTCTAATAAAGCAGAACGCACTGGTTCTGGTGTTCCATTATCTAAATAATAAATAATAGGTTCAACAGCTTCGCTTATAGCTTCATTGGGATTTTTTTTCTCTAAGCGATGTCTCGTAATAAATTGCTTTAAAATTGGTTCTTGAACGGGAGTTGAATAGTCGTAATACGAAAAAGGGTACGAGCCGCTTCTAGTATCAAAGGCTCTTTTTTTGTACTGATCATCTGGTAAGGCAATAAAAGAATGGTGTTGAGCAACCGTGACTAGTCCCGAATTTGGACTCACGGAACGTATTTCTCTGCCTTTTGCATCACCTTTAAAAGTTAATATAACATCAAACTCCGAATTTTTAGGGAAGTTTTTGGTGCGGGCTAAGTCGATCGCACTTTTAGTTTTGTCTAAACTATAGTTCCCTTGTCCGGAACTCTGTAAACGAGATGCGACACCATGGGCGTCTTGCATTAAAAAATCGGAAATATCTATGATGTATTTGCCGTTTTTTTCATCTTCAATCGGAAATCCAAATAAAATAGATGTAGCGAAGGCCTGCTCTACAGACTTTTTCTCTAAAACATTATCGGTTAAGGCTCTATATTTTAAATTAGGTTGCACTAAAAGCAATTTATTTCCTGCTTTTTTAAAATATACTACTTGCTCGTTGCCTAATTGACCACGATCTAAACCAATATCATTACTCCCAATACCACTACTTAGTGAATAAACGTACAGGAATTCGGTGTATAAATCGGTTACTTCTAGGTAAATTTTATCGGTTTTAACATCATATAAAAAATCAAAGTAACCGTTATATTTCTGAAAGTTTTTACTTTTTTCAGCAAATTGTGAAATTCCAGAAGTGGAAATCATTAAGAATAATAATCCTATTAATTTTTTCATCGATATATTTTTTAAAAACCTAAAAATAGTTAAAATCATTTAGATGAGTAACAACTTATAAGACAGAATATTTATTTAATCGGAAATAATTAAAACACTGATAAAATCGATAAAAGAAGCTTATTTTTGCGTCAAAATTGCAGGTAAAATGACAATTACGACAGACTTATATAAAGGTCTTTTAGATCGCCTTGGTGCGTTAAGGAGGTATCTTTGACGTTGATGCCAAGCTTATAGAAATAGAAAACGAGCAAGAAAAAACACTTGCTCCCGACTTTTGGGATAATCCACAAAAGGCGCAAGAACACATGAAATTTATTCAATCTAAAAAACAATGGGTTGATGACTACGCTATTGCCGAAAGTCTGGTGACAGATTTAGAGGTTTTGATAGAATTTCAGAAAGAAGGAGCTATTTCCGAAAAGGAAGTTGAAGCACATTATCAAAAAACTGTAGATACTATCGAGAATTTAGAGTTTAAAAATATGCTTTCTGAAGAAGGTGACGAACTCCCTGCCATCTTGCAAATAACTGCTGGTGCTGGTGGCACCGAAAGCTGCGACTGGGCTGCTATGCTGATGCGCATGTACATGATGTGGTGCGAAAAAAATGGCTACAAAGTAAAAGAACTCAACTACCAAGAGGGCGATGTTGCTGGGATTAAAACCGTAACTTTAGAAATTGATGGTGAGTTTGCTTTTGGTTGGTTAAAAGGTGAAAACGGTGTACACCGTTTGGTCCGCATTTCTCCTTTTGACAGTAATGCCAAACGCCATACTTCTTTTGCTTCGGTTTATGTGTATCCACTTGTAGATGATAGTATTGAGATTGATATAAACCCTGCCGATGTTGAAATTACAACCGCCCGATCTAGTGGCGCTGGTGGTCAGAATGTAAATAAGGTTGAAACTAAAGTTCAACTGACTCACAAACCCTCAGGCATACAAATCTCATGTTCTGATTCGCGTTCTCAGCATGATAATAGAGCAACAGCTTTAAAAATGCTAAAATCGCAGTTGTACGAGATTGAACTGCGTAAGAAATTAGAAGCACGCCAAGAAATTGAATCTTCAAAAATGAAAATTGAATGGGGTTCTCAAATTAGAAACTATGTAATGCATCCGTATAAATTAGTAAAAGATGTGCGCACCGCAGAAGAAACAGGTAATGTTGATGCGGTTATGGATGGTGATATCGATCGGTTTTTGAAAGCTTTTTTAATGATGATGGGGCAGAAAGAAGAGGATTAATGTAGCAATGTGTAAATGTAATTAATCTAACAATGATAAAAGTTTATAATTACACTTCGAATTCGCTCAGTGCAAGAGTTCAAGTTCAAAAAAACTTAAGGGACTATGTCACTTTCTAATAATCTAAAAATCTAACAACTTATTTAACTTTTTAACTAACTAATTCACTAACTCACTAACAAACTATATAACTATTACACTAACCTACTAATTCACTATTTTATGATCAAAATATACCATAACCCTAGATGCGGAAAATCTCGTGAAGGTTTAGCTATTCTTGAGGCTTCTGGAAAAGAGTTTAAAGTGATAAAGTATTTAGATGACATTCCCTCGAAAAGAGAACTTCAAGAAATTTTAGCACTATTAAAAATTCCGGCACTAAATTTGGTACGTAAAAATGAAGCCATTTGGAAAGAGAATTACAAAGGAAAAACACTATCGGAAGACGATATTCTAAATGCCTTTTTAGCATATCCTAAATTAATTGAGAGACCTATTGTAATTAATAACAACAAAGCAGTAATAGGTAGACCACCAGAAAATATAAATTCTATAATATAATGATTATCTTAGCATTAGCAGATTTGTGAAAAAAAAATTAACCTAATTTGATCTAGAAACAGTTGAACCGTATAACAATATTAAAATTTAGAAAAACTATTATGAAAACATATCACAATTATTTATTTATAGCCTTATTATTATTGTCTGGTTTTGCAGAAGCCCAAGGGCAATTTGGTAACCGCGGAATGGGCGGTGGTATGGGTGGCGGACAAAGAAATCCTATTCCACAAACACCACAAGAACCACCAAAGCCTTTAACTGCTGATGAAATGGTAGACAATCAAATGCCAAATATTTCGGAAGCTTTAAGCTTAAACCCTTTTGAAGAAGCTGTTTTAAGAACTACGCTCGTAAAGTATATTCAAAAAAGTATAGAACTACAAATTTTACAATTACCCCCTGAAAAAATGAAGGAGGCTATGGAAAAGCTAGTAAAGGAGCAAGAAGAAGAATTAAAAACGAACCTGACTGAAGAGCAGTACGAAGCGTTTATGCAGCTACAAAAAGACCGTTTTAAGCCTAAAAAGAAAAAGAAGAAAAAGAAAAGTAAAGAATAACCAAATAGTCATTTGACTAAAAAATTAATTGCTTTTTAGCATTATAAGCTTAAAAAGACTGCGTAAAATCATTGGTATAAGTTAAAATCAAAATATTAAATAACATTAAAATAAAAGGTTAATTCAAACGGCACTAAAGCCAGTGCTAGCGCTAACTTTTGATTTTCAAACATTATATTAAGTTCACAAGAATATAATTCAATTACTTATTTTTATTTTATTAAGTTGTAAGTTCAATTAAAAAAAAAGACCACCCAAAAGGGTAGTCTCTTCTTAACCAATCTCAATTAAACAAAAATTAAAGTCTCATATTCAACATAATTTCGTGTGTTCCGTTTTCAAGATATCGCACCGAACTTTGTACTGATGATTCATAGGCGTAGCCTATTTTTACATTCTTTGAAATTTTAAAAAGCGCTATTCCACTTACACTTTCATCGATTCTATAAGCGGCTCCTAATTCAAAATGACTATTGAATTCTACCAAAGAGGTAATATCTACTGATAAAGGTGAAGCATTTACGTAGCGCAACAAAACACTAGGTTTTAATACCGTGTTTTCTCCTAATTTAAAATTATAGCCACCCGCTAAATAAACGTGCTGCTGATCGGAGCCTGCTGTTGCCAAACCATTATTTTCTTCTAACCTATCATTCGTTAAAATTTTTGGAATAGAAAACGATAGAAAATAATCTTCATGTTTTAAATAAACTCCTGCTCCAAAATTTGGATTAAAACCTCCATCAAGATTCATTAAATTAGGATCTTGCTGTATACCATAAGTGATTAAACCATCTGTATTTGCATTGTAAGAGTTAAAACTTGTTTTTAATCCAAAATATACATCGTGGGTTGAAGAAACTTTTAGGTGGTACGAAAAATCTAATGCTAGTGATGTTTGCTTTTCAATAAAGGTTTTATCACTGATGATCGACATTCCTAATCCTAGGTTTTTACCCACTGGCGTACCAAATATAAAACTTTGTGTTTCAGGGGCTCCCTGAATATTAGACCATTGACTTCGAATGTTTACACCTAAATCGGTCGTTTCATTAGAACCCGCATAAGCCGGATTAATTAAGTTCATATTATACACATACAAGGTGTAGTTTGGATCTTGTTGTGCGGCTACTTTTGTAACCGCAAGCAACAATAATGGTACTATTATTTTATATATAGATTTCATTTTTAATGACTTTTTTTCAATTAATAATTAATAAAGATCCAACCTCGTAATGGTGCTGTACCATTTCCTAAATCGATAACATACAAATAAGACCCTGCTGGTAAAATATCCCTATTTGTGTTTGATGCACCTGACCAATCGTTTTGGTAATTCCCTGTGGCAAACACTTCATGACCCCATCGGTTATAAACACGTACCGTGTTATTAGGGTAATTGTTGATACCAGGAACAATCCAAGTGTCATTTAATCCATCGCCATTAGGTGTAAAGGCTTGTGCTGTTATTAAAGAGGGTTCAACAGTAGTCGGAAAACTATCGTTGGCGTCTAAAACACCGTCATTATCATCATCAGTATCTACACTATCTGGAATACCATCTTGATCAGAATCTAATGGGACATCATTTGCATTTTTAGGATCAATACCCTCAGAAATTTCTATTTCATCAGAATAACCATCGTTATCATCATCTAAATCAGCATTATCTCCTATGCCATCGCCGTCAGTATCTTCAAATTCATCAGGATCGTTCGGAAAAGCATCTTCATCATCACCTACACCATCGCCATCTGCATCAGTATTTAAATTAGGATCATTCGGGAAAGCATCGGCGTTATC
>JANQTG010000078.1 GCA_030731855.1 Cellulophaga sp.
GGTAAATAAAGCCAAAACAACCATTTATACGCCCTTTTAATTGGGTTTTTAACATTGTCTAAAAATACCAAATCATGAACGGTAAGTACAGTCTTAGTACCTATTAGTGCTAATAAAACGTCGTGTATGTGACCTGTTACGTGATGTATGGCTTTTTTATCTCTTTTTTTATATACATAGCAATTATTTTTTAAAACATTTTCTGGCATGGAACCTTGGCTCGGTACTTCGTATATAGCTACCTCTGTAGATTTCTCTATTTCACCTATCAAGGTTCTAAATACACGATGAATCGAGTGCCCTATCTTAGGATGTCTGAAAAAATAATTAATTTTCATTTGGTTTTTGATTGGTGCTAAGCTAAAACTACTTGATCTTATTCAGTTAAAATAATAGCTTTTTATTTATCTACGGAGTTTTTCCCAACCTAGATCTTTAAAGCAGGGCCCTTGGGTGGCTTCCGAAAATTTAATATCGTTACTGTATCCATTCCATTCTAACACAATAGGATTTTCGTGCTGATCGATAATCATATCCCAGCCAATAGCGCGCACCATGGGCATCTTTTGATGTTGTGCTAGTGCTAGATGTACACATTCTTGATACTTTGGAATTTGCTTGTCTATAAATAGCACCTGACTATCAGGGTGCTTATCAATCGTATTCCAATTTGGCAAATAGCCCTTTGCTGCTAAAATACCGGAACTTACATGAATAGGTATACGAATATGGTTGCTAGATTTTACGTGCGTATCTTGAGCTCTTGACAGTCTTAAATAAGCCGCTCTAAGGGACACCTTTTGTGCGGTATCGATTACCGTAGTTAAACGTATAGTAGCCACCGAACTGGTAACAAACTCATCAAAAAAAGAATGTTGGTTGATAAAGCTTTGCACCACCATATTTCCTTTTTCTTCTAGTTGGTTTAGGCTACTATTTTTCTTATCAAAAACAAAAATACCTTTTCCCTGAAAGGACTGATCTAATTTTAGGATAATTTTTTCCGTGTTTTGAAATAAGCTACGGAGTACTTCTGACGCAGCTAGGGGTTTAAAATGTGTTCCAAACCATTGTCCATTTATATAATATGCAAGGTCGGGCCCTAATTCTTTTTGGAATAGATGATTAGTTAAGGGTTTTAAAAAAGAAATTTTACCATAATCGCCTTGGATCTTATGAATCACCTGGCTACCATAAAAATTATCTGGAATCCAACCTTCTTTAAATTCCCCTGCTATAAGGCTATACACATACAACCAAGGCGCATAGTCTTTAGAGCCTAGTACTTCTTGAGCGTATTGATTCGCATTTTTTTTTAACCCTAAACTCAGTTTTCCCTTTTCTAATACTACTTGCTGCAAAACTCTGGCGGCCGTATCGTTAGATATTTTATGATAGCGATAATGTAAGACTTTTTCCTCTGTGCTTTTTATAAAAGATTTTAATTGTTGCGAAGACAGCATAAGCTTATTGGTTTTTAAGATTATTTATAATCAAGGGCGTTTTTGTACCTACCTGTTTAATCTTCTTCACTTCTTTACAAACCACCTTTATTTCGGCTCTTGAGCGACTCATTAACATGGCTGCCATTTCTTGGGCTTCGCGAGCTGCCAAATTTTCTTTTCTTGGTACATAGTCCAAATACACGGTAAAATCTTGTTCTTGTCGTAATTGAATCTCTTTAAAATGCTTCATGAATCCTGAAAACATCACCATTAAATGATCTCCCTTAATTCGTAAGCCAGAAGGGGTTTGTATGTTATGCGCTTGTCTGCCTCTTACATTTTTCATTAAAGGTAAGGGGTTCCCACAGGAACAGGGTTCAGATAAATAACCGCCCTCATCGCCAATATCATATCTAATGATCGGGAAAGCGTAATTGGTTAAATCGGTTAATAAAATTCTGCCGTTCGTATTTGGGGGTACAGGTAGGTTGTTTTGGTCTACAAACTCAATATGTACGGTATCTTGCATTATGTGTAAACCTTGTTGCCTTTTACATTCAGCGGCAATCAGCATAATTTCCGTGTTGCCGTATTGGTCGCATACCGGCGCACCAAAAGCTTTCTGCATTAACTCACGCTGCTCTTCAAAGAGTGGTGCCGAGGTTACCCACACCATTTTTGGAGGATGAATTTTAATATTATTATCTAAAAGATACAAGGCAAACTCAAAAACCACATCAACATAGCCTTGCACTAAGGTAGGTTGTATGCGATTAAAATCTAGTACAAAGGTTTGTAACTGTTCTTTTGTTGGGTTTGCTGCCGCAAGAAATATGCGTTTAGTGGGCCACCACAACAACCTATTGCCCAAACGCTGCCAAAAACTGCGCTTGTACCTGTAAATAAAAGCTTGATTTTCCCACGGCTGAACACCCCACCAACGAAGAATGCGCCAGCGAATTGGGGTTTCTGGATGTCGTTTGTCATGTATTAAAGCAACAGGATTGCCTGTACTACCTGAAGTGCTTACTTTTTCGCCATTAAGTTTAGTAACTTTTATAGCTTTAATAGCTTCAAAATTATCTCGTAACTCATCTCTCGTTAATAGCGGTAATTTCAAAAAATCATCGTTAGTCTTTATGCCTGCGGTCAGCTCCAAATTTTTATACTTTTCTTGATAAAAAGTGGAGTTGTTTAGGGCATGTTTCACTAAAGCTTGCCGTCTGCTGAAATTAAAATTAGCTAAGTCCGTATTTTTTAAGACCTTCTGTGTTCTTTGATTTAAACGTTCTAATTTTGGATTTAAAATCTTCGTTTTAAATAAAAAAACTGCTTTTCTTAAGCTATTTTTCATATTTGTACTGTATTGAAATGTCTCACAGGTATGGTTTAAAAATTAAACGACTATTTTTCTGTGGGGGAACTTAGAAAATACGTATGCTATAAAAATAAAGTACTAAACTGTTAATGGCTATTTTACTAGTTTAATTGAAGTTCTTACCGATGAAATGCAGGGTATTTGCTTTCATTTTTTAAAGTTGCTTTGAAAAGGTGCTCATAATGCTTTCCATCGCTAAAAATTGTGCTGCATAGGAACTTGCTGCCTCTTTTATGTGCTGGCTGTTAGGATCTTGGTATGCTTTTAAAATGCCATTGTTTAAGGCTTCTTGCTGTTCCGCAGGAACAACAATACCCATTTGGTGCTTTGTAATTAATTGATGTAAACTAGTTTGCTTTCCGGCCGTTACTAACGCTAAACCTCCTACAGCCAAAATTGTGGTAAGTTTTGAGGGCATCACCAAATCACTGGCTTTTTCTTTTTGAATGACCAAATGTAGATCGGCCATATTCAAAAAGGCATTAAAATTTTCCATGGCTTGTAAGGGCAAAAAATGTACATTGCTCAGATTGTCATCTTTGGCCAATTGTAAAAGATTTTCCTTATAAGGGCCAGTACCACAAATGATAAACTGAATTCTTGTTTCGGTGCTAAGCGTTTTAGCGGCGTTTAAAATAGCTTCTAGCCCTTGTTTTTCGCCTATCGCTCCTGAATAGAGCACCACCCAATCAGTTTCTTTGAACCCAAACTTTTCTTTTAAACCACTTTTATCGGTTAGAGGGTAAAAACTTGTGGTATTGGTCCAATTGGGGAAAAATGCTACTGGTTTTTTTGCCTTAGCACTTATACGTGCAATCATTCCGTCAGAAATACTGCTAATAATATCAGTATGTTTAAAAATAAAACGTTCAGTACCGTACAAAACTTTCAATAATAGCGCTGATTTAATGAGACCTAAATCTTGTGCGGCTTCAATTTGCAAGTCTTGTATATGGTGCAAGTGTTTAGCGCCTCTTATTTTTTTATAAAATACACCCAGTAAGCCAAATTGAAAGGAGGGTGCTATAGAAATAACCCAATCGTATTTTTTTTCAAATACCCTAGGTACACTAGCCAAAAAAGCAGTAGCTAAAAAACTGCAATCTAAGACAATCCGCTTGGCACCGCTTGGGTTGGCAGGTACGTACATAGGACAACGAATAACCCTTAACTTTCCTCCCGAAGGAAAAAGTGTTTCTTCTTTTTTGTACCAAAACCTATTTTTTCGATAAGGTTCTTGCACCGCCCATTGGGGATAATACGGATAGGCGGTTAAAACCGTACAAGTGTACCCTTGCGCTGCCATCCAGTGCATCATTTCTCCGGAGTATTTTCCAATTCCGGTTAATTCTGGAGAAAAATTATAGCCTATAAAGAGTATTCGTTTGGTGTCTGTTGCTTTCAAAATTATTTTTTTAATGGTATTTGTACTTTACTTCCTAAAAAAGGGATCAACAATCCTAGTGCGCTACCACTGATACCCCAAAAAACATCTTTCATATCTGGCTGCCTAGAGGGAATAAAATACTGTCCAAATTCCGCCACCATCACAAAAAGCGTTAAAATACCCCAAGTATAAAGCCACGCCAGCGATGTGCGGTTCTGGAGCAACAGTAAAAATACTCCTGCTACTATGCCCAGACCCAAAAATGGAACTGCGGTACGTTTTTGATTATTACTTAGACGGTCTGCCCAAGCACTAAGCCAGTCTGGTAAAAAATGATACTCCCCTACATTTGGATTCATTTTCCAACTGAGTACTAAAACCAGCACAATTCCTACGACCAATAAAAAAAAACCTAACCCTTGCGCCGCTTGTTTCATGTCACTATTTTCTGATATATTTTTTCTATTTGATCTACGACCCTATCTTCTTGAAACATTTGGCAATGTACCAAACCATTCGCTATACGCACCTCTCTTTCTTCATCTGAAAGTTGTAGCACTTCTTCCAACACCCCCGCTGCTTGGCTTGCCCAATGCGCTATAGGAGCTGCTGGGTAATACCTAGGTATGTAAAAAGCTGCGGAACCACCCACTTCATTCATTGGTGCCTCGTTGGTGGTAATTACAGGACAACCACAAGCCATGGCTTCTGCAATCGGAAAACCAAAACCTTCTAACAACGACGGAAATACAAATACAGCGGCTCCTTGATAGGCCCTAACCAATACCTCATCGGACACCCGTGTTAAAAAAAAAATAGCTTCCGAATACTTTGATTTTTCCTTAAGTGTTAACATACTTTGTGTAGGCGGAGAACCAATCATGACTAAGGGCAATTTTATAGTGCTTATTTTTCGCCATTGTTCATACATATGAAGTACCCCGTCTCTATTTTTATAAAACGTATTGCCACCTACGTGTAAAATATAACCTTCAAAAAGGCTGGCATTAAGGATGGCCCCTAGATCTTTCCGTGCTTCCATAACATCGTCAGGTTTAAACTTTGGGTCAATGGCATTATAGACAAGTTCATTCAGTGCCGGTTTTTTAGGCAGCAAAGAGATGAGTTCTTTTTGTGTGTTATTTG
>JANQTG010000079.1:0-9603 GCA_030731855.1 Cellulophaga sp.
CCAGCTGCAGTAATTAATTTTTCGTGTTCTATTATGATTTCTTTCTGCACAAAATCAATATTCAATACCGTAGTTTCACTAATAATTGGAAGCGGATCTTGGGTAAAAAAACAAATAATAGCGGCAATAATTGGTTTTATTTCAATCATTTTAATCAATTTTATTTTTCATAATAACTAACATATAAACCCGCCATTTTTTGATAATAGGCAGCATCTTTAATAGCTGTATTTGCATATTTTTTAAAAAGCTGATAGACTTTTTGAAACTTTTCATCATCAGTACTATACGTGTAAGCACCCGTTATTAAATACTGATTTGCAGCCACCATCCAATCTTCATCGCCTTCGGGTAATTGTAAGCCTTTTTCTAAATAAGATTCTGAAATAAAATATTTGCCTTGTTGGTTGTATAAAAGTCCGAGCATAATATTTGCTCTGCCATGACATTCACAATTTTGAATAGCATCGCGATACGCTTGTTCTGCTTCGGCTGCTATTTTCTTTCCTGCCTCAGAAAGTTCTTTTTCGGTAGCGGTTGCCAAACCAGGTTGCAATACTACTGTTAAGATTCGACCATAATCAAAAATACGATTAGGATCGTTTGGATTTTCGATAACATCTGTATATTCCGCATCCAATTTTTGTAGTTGATTTGTATCAATTTCGTTATTGGTTTGCGCTTCGGCAATCCAAGTATCTAATGTATTTTTATCTGTTGGTTTATATTGTGCATTCATAAAAACAGTAGAAAAAAAAGTTAAAATAAATAGTTTTTGTATCATATTGAAATAGTTTAGAACGACTATTAAAGTAAATCTAACAGTTGTTGTTTTTTAGTTTGATATTCGGTTTCTGAAATTAAATCGTCTTCAAACAAACTTTTTAAATCTTTCAATTTAGCCCTAACATCAGTTACGGGCGAAGCTGGTTCTGGTGCTTTTTGATTTATGGTTTTACCCATTTCCATACCTGCAAACATACCCATACTTGCGCCGGCCATACCTTCATTTTTGGCAGCATCGCGCATGGCTTTTAGCTTTTGTAATTCTGAAAAATCTACACCTGCAATATGCGCCGAATTTACATCGGCCTGTACATCGCTAATTTCGCCAATTCTTTTATTTGTTTCTGGATCAAAAGAAGTGCCTTCGATTCTAAAATCGGTTAGGGTAAATCCTAAATTTTCAAATACGGAGGTCGATTTTGTTTGTGCCTCGCTAGCAATAGTTTCTATATGACTGTCTATTTCGGCATAGGAAAATTTTGCATTGGCTAAGTAAGACGATATTGGTTGGGTAATTCGCGACAGCAATACTTCTTGTAATTGATCCACAAAATAATCGAACTGACCCGCTAAAATATTAGTAAAAAACCCTTTCGCATCAGTAATTTTCAACGAATAATTACCGTAAGCTCTTAGTTTAACGGGGAAAGAATACACCGGATCGTTATACGTAATAGGTATTCTGGTACCCCAACGCACATTCACCATTTCCGCTTTTCGGTAAAACCAAATACCTGTTTTATGCTCACTTTCAAAAGCGGTCATAAACTTTCTTACGGTAGTTAAAAAAGGAGTATTATCTGTTTCTAAATCGTACATCCCTTCTTCCTCAAAAACGCCCTCAATTTTACCTTCGTAAGTAAAAATACAGCCTTGACCAGGTTGTAAAACAAGTTTCGAGGCATTTTTAAGCTCATCACCTCGATCAACAAATTTGAAAAATAGTTGGTACTCCTTTGGGTTTTCCCATTGGAGTACCGAACGCATTTGATTTTTTAAATCCATAATTTAATTGTATTAAAAATCGATATCACCACCTAAATCAGAAGCCTGATCTGCGTAAAACGCTTTCCAATGATTTTCCCACTTGTTTCTAGTAGCACTGGTCTCGTCAAAGCGAATTTTATCTTGTTCCGTACCTGTATGCTGCATATACTCGTTATACCATTTCATGTAATGCATGCTTACTTGAGACCAAGTTTGTAGGTTAAAGCCATATTCTTCTAAAACCGTAACCCCATCAACACCGTGTTGCGCCGCGATAGATTGATGCATAAATATTTTCTGATAGGCATCATTATCTGGCACTTGTACCAATAGACTTGCTAAATCGGGAACATTTGAAGCTACTCCTGCAAATTTACCTACTTTAGGGTTCGTAAAAAACCCACTATAAATAGTAGCATTATTCATATCCTCAGCCATTAAATCGCCTAGTTTATTACTCCAAGCTTCATTGGTTTGTTGCCAAACAGGCATTTCTAAGCCTAAAACTTTAATGACTTCTTCTTCGGACATACCCGCTGCTAAATTGCCACAAGCTGCACCCCAATCTTCAAAACTTACTCCATTGATACTTTCCATATTTTAATAATTTTTAATGATTAATTTCTTTGTATTCTTTCGTACTCTTCGTATTCTTTTGTTTTTCGTTGCATATCTGCATCATACCTTGCTTCAGCTTCGGTATTTAATTGTATACGTGCTTTAAAATACCCTTCATAATAGTCGAAATAGGCTTTTTTATAATCATCCCAATATTTTTGATCTACCGGCTTTCGTTGCAGACGAATAGCTTCCGAAGCTTCTTCCATCAGCTCAAACAAATGCTGTGTTTTTGTAGCCGCTATAGTATCGACAATATTCCAACCAATTTGGTTAAATTGTGTAGTTGGTTCAAAAGTATTTACCGTATTGCAAAAGCTACAGATTACATATTGCGCTCTAAAAACTGCTGTTTTTAAAGCAATTTCAGCATTGCATTGAGAACAATTGGTATGTTTTGGAGCTTTTGACATTACATGATCATAAAAACGCTGCGATAAATTACCTTCCAAACTTCTTTGAAATTTGTCTAAACGCAAACTCAACTTATCGCTTAGTTTAGAGCTTTTATAGCTTTCATCAGTCCAAAAATCTCCTAATTCTCGCATTTCAGGTTCAACCTTTTGATGCCACGTTTCGTCAATCTTTTGGATTAAAGTATATAGCTGAGATTTCATTCCTTGCCATGCCCTAATAACAGTATAGTAATCATAATCGGTTTCTTCTAACTGACCAACACAGGCTTCTTCAGCGTGGACTAATGATTCATTAAAACGTGCTTCAATTTTAGCTAAAAATCCGTCCCAACGCTGAATTAATTCTTGTTTTGTTGCCATGTTAAGCGTCTGGTTTTATAGTTGTGTTGGTATTCATAAAAACAGATTTGCAGTAACTACAGGTTGTTAAATTGGTATTTTTTGGTCGTGGTGCTCCACAAGTTTCACAATCTACCACATAAGAAGTTGTGATGCTTTTGGCACCTAAATGCTGTTGTACATTTTTAGTGTTTTTAGCGTTGTCTGCTATTTTTTTAAATGGATTCGACATACTTTTTAAGACCTACTATTTTATCCTTTACAAATTTATATAAGTGATTACCTCGTATTATCCCTGTTTTAAGTGATATTTAGATAACTTTAAATAGGGAAAACGAAATAAAAGTGACTATTCGTATGACTGTTAGACTTGAATTTTTAATAATGGGATAAATAGACCTTAAAAAATGGGAATGAATTACGCGCTTAGATTGCACCATATAAGTATCAGAATCAAGACCGCAGCGCTACAAGAACCAAGAAACTAGACTTTTGTCTTGAATCTTGACGCTACTTTCTAGATTCTTTATTGCCTTTGATGATGATCTGTAAGCAACAACCAAGACAGAACCTCGGGTAATTCTATCGATTAAAACCAATCCTTTTGTCTGCGCATTACATGCTTGCCAAAACGAGGTTTTTCTAAATAAACTTTCAGTAATTATTGAAAGTTTAAAAATAAATTATATCTTTGTTTCATGGAATATAAAGAGGCAAAAGATAAATTTATAAGTACATGGGGAAGCTTGGGTACTTTATGGGGCATTAATAAAGCGATGGCCCAAATACAAGCCTTACTTTTTGTTTCTATAAAACCTTTATCGATGGAAGAAATTATGGAAGAATTAAAAATTTCTAGAGGTAATACAAGTATGAATTTACGCCAGTTAATGGATTGGGGAATTGTAACAAAACATTTAATTCCCGGGGAACGTAAAGAATATTTTTCTACTGAAAAAGATGTTCAAGAATTGGCAAGGATAATCGCAAAAGAACGTAGCAGAAGAGAAATACAACCCGTTATTAAAATTTTAGAAGAAGTGTATACTATTGATGAGGATGGAACGGAAAATACAAAAGAATTGATTAAGCAAACCAAAGCGCTACACGATTTAGCCGAAACAGCCGATACCATGTTAAATAAAGTCGTAAATCAAAAACAAAATTGGTTGACTAAGTCTTTGTTAAAAATGTTTACCTAAAAAAATTTAAATTATAATTTCAGTAATTTCTGAAAGTTTTAAAACTATAGATTATGAAAAAATTATACCTCACAAATAAATGGATTTTTATAGGTACGCTACTACTCTATTTAACATTCTATCTTGGTTTGACTGTGCAAATAGTCCTCGGACTAATTCAAATACTAACGTCTATTTATTTCACCTTTAACACTAAAGTGTTTAAAAAACTAAAAAATGAACTCCTGTTATATTGGATCCTTGTAGCCCTATATGTAGTATTCATATTAATTGTTCAAAATTCTGGTATTTCTGGCTTTACATCAGGACTGATTTACTTTGCCATCATCCCAATGGGTATTGCTAGTTATTTCTTATACATCACTTGGAAAGTAAATAAAATATATCATGAATTATAATCTCATAGGGTATCTCGTTTATTTTGTCATCATGGGGTTTATTATTCTAAAAGTCGGTTTTATATGTTACAAAAACGGAATTGTGTTTGTTAGTTCTTTATTACCAAATGATGCAACTTTCGGATTACAGATTAACAAACTTTTACTGGTTGGGTATTATCTCTTGAATATCGGGTATATAATTTTCTCGTTATCACAATGGGAAACCATGAGCACCTTTAAACAACTTATTGAAGCGATAAGCAGTAAAGCCACTTTAATTATTCTTGGCTTAGCTGCGCTGCATTACATCAATATCATCAGCTTATCAGTACTCTTAAAAAACAAAAAATAAATCACTTTAAACATCAAAATTATGGAAACGTCAAAAATTGTTATCGGTTATTTTATTTATTTACCAATTGCTTTAACGCTTACTTATTTTGTGGCGAGAACCTTGTTTAAAAATAGTACAGTTTTTATGTTGGCTATTTTTAAAGGACAAGAAGATATTGCCAAAGCCACAAATACACTTTTTAAAGTCGGTTTTTATTTACTAAATATTGGCTTTGCTCTATTAATTTTAAAAATTGATGCGTATAATTTTAATGAAACCTACCAGAGTTTAATTGAATTATTAAGTCGAAAAATTGGTGGATTCAGTATTTACTTAGGCATTATGTTATTCTTTAATTTGATGCTCTTTTTTAGAGGAAAAAGAAAATCAAAGGCTAGCCAAATTAGTACAAAAAACTAAAAACGATGACGAAACTTATTATCGCAGGCGGTTCTGGATTTCTAGGAAATGCTATCGCTGAATACTTTAAACCTAAATTCGATGAAATTATCATCTTAACCAGAGACGCATCAGCAACTAAAAATGGAATTAGCTTTGTTACTTGGGATGGCAAAACTGCCGGTGCTTGGCAAAAGGAGCTCGAGAATTGTACTGTTCTTATAAATATGGCAGGTAAATCTGTTGATTGTCGCTATACCGAAAAAAATAAAAAAGCTATTTTATCATCGAGAATAGAGAGTACACGCGTTCTGGGTGACGTTATTTCTACGCTAAAAAACCCACCGAAAGTCTGGCTTAATTCTTCCACAGCAACCATTTATCGTCATTCAGAAGATAAACAGATGGATGAATTTTCAGGCGAGTTAGGCACTGGCTTTTCAGTATCGGTTGGAAAAGCTTGGGAAGCCGAATTTTTCAAAAATCCACTACCAAAAACACGAAGAGTTGCGCTGCGAACTGCTATTGTTTTAGCAAAAAATGATGGCGCTTTTGTACCCATTAAAATGCTGGCAAAGTTCGGATTAGGAGGAAAACAGGGCAATGGAAACCAACAATTTAGCTGGATTCATATTCATGATTTTTTAAAAAGTATTGATTTTTGTCTGGAAAATGACTCTTTAGAAGGTCCTATAAACATAAGTGCTCCCAACCCAATTACCAATTCGTACTTAATGCAAGGGGTTCGAAAAGCTGTGAAAATACCGTTTGGATTACCACTTTCTAAATCTATGCTTGAAATAGGCGCTAGAATCATTAAAACAGAACCAGAATTAGTCTTAAAAAGCAGAAACGTAATCCCTAAAAAACTTACAGATACAGGTTTTGAATTTAAGTATAGTACAATTGAAAGTGCTTTGGAAGATCTAGTTTAACTATTCTTTTGCTTTATAAGCATTATAACCACCAGATAAGTTAACCACAGTATACCCTAAAGGAATTAACTTTTTTACAGCCTGATTACTGCGAGCCCCTACAGCACAATACACATAAATAGTTTTATCTTTTGGAAGTTGTGCTGTAGCTTTTTTTATAAATTCAGAATCATACAAATTAATATTCACTGCATTTTTAATATGGCCCGCCGAAAATTCTTCTGGTGTGCGCACATCTAATAAAAAAGTAGTGTTCAACTCGTCTTGTGATATTTCTGTGATAGCTTTTTCTTTAATTTGTGAACAACCAAAATTTATAAAAATCAAAAGAAAAAAAGAAAGCAAATATTTCATCATAAAATTAGTTTCAAATTAAGTTTTAAAATTAATACTATTTGTTCAAGAAAAAATTAAATACCTTTGAAAATACTAAAAAAGTATATGAGTATAAATACTTTGAATCCAGACAATTGGGTAGATCAATATGCAGATTATCTTTTTAATTATGCGGTTTCTCGCGTAAGCGATGCTGAAATTGCAAAAGATTTGGTCCAAGATACTTTTATTGCAGGGTTAAAATCCGCAAAAAATTTTAAGGGTGATGCGGCTGAACGTACTTGGCTCGTAGCTATATTAAAGCGCAAAGTTATTGATTATTATCGTAAAATGAACTCTAACAAAGGTAAAGCTGAAGTTCGTATGAGCTACAGTTCACAAACGGATGCAGAGGGCGATTGGCTAGAAGAAAAAGTAGCTGACCCCAATAGCCTTTTAGAAAATGATTTTTTAGAAAACGAAGAATTAGGCACAGCTATTCACGATTGTATCGATAAACTTCCGAAAAAACAAGCCTTGGTTTTTAAAATGAAAACTATTCAAGGTATAAGTACCGATGATATTTGTAATGAATTAAATATAAATCCGTCTAATCTTTGGGTAATGATCCACAGATCAAGATCCGCCCTAATGGATTGCCTTAATCAAAATTGGTTTAGCATATGATTTTTTGTGAAAAAGCAGCACGCATTTGCGATAAGGCACAGTATAATGAAGCTTCATTTTTTGAAGTATTACTACTAAAGTTTCATTTAACAATGTGCAAGGCTTGTACCAAGCACTCGAAAAAAAATGGACAATTAACTAGTTTATGTACTAATGCAAAACTGCACGCCTTGTCTGAAGCAGAAAAAAATAATTTAAAAGAAAAATTAAAGGAAAGTCTTTAAATTAATTCAGACAAAAGAAATAAAATACCAAACCAAAAAATAGGAATTGCTTCTACCCAAAACGAAGAAAAGTATTTTGACTGGTTTCTTTTTGTACTAAAAATGGTAATTCCCAGCACTAAAAAAAGTATTCCTTTTCCGATTACATCAACCATCAAAAAAGTATCCTTTAAAAACGTTAAGGCATAGAATAAAACCACTCCAAACGAAGCTATAATTTTAGTATTCGCTACTCCAAAACGCTGTGGTAAAGTTTTTAATTCGGGAGCATCGTAGGCTAAATCACGAATTTCAAAAGGCACTAATAAAATTAGTATCATCACAAATCGCTGAAGGGTTTCTACTAGTACATCCCAAGAAATTGCTATTTCTTCTTTTATTGCCGGAAAAACCACCGTTGTACCTGCCCAAACTAAGGCGACTATAAAAATTTTGAGTCCCCCTAAATTTCTAAGATTTTTTGCGTTAGGCAAAACAGGAACCGCATAAAGCAACGTTAAGACTAGAATTACAGCTAAGAAAATTAAACTATTTTTATCTAAAAAGCTCAGATGATACCCTGCAATGAACAGACAAAAAACACTAAAAAACTGAATGATTTTATGATACCTAAGGGCTACTAAAACATACTTTTTAGCTTCAACACCATATTTAATAAAATTATACCCCGAGATAGTCCCAAAAAAAACAAAAAAGTTTAAGTGTAAATCAATAGGAATGTTTAACAAAACATCAGTTGCATACAAAAGCGCTATTACTGCTAAAGCTACATGTATACTAGCATCAATATAAAAATTAAAAAACTGCTTAAATAGCTTCATTAAACAAAAGTAATTAAACTGTTTATAACCCGTGCTTTTGGTTAAAAACTTTAGCCTATGCAATTTGTAAAACCCCTATTTTGAGTAAATTAATCCGTATTTTTGCGTGACTAATTTTATGAAAAAACTATTTGTTTAATGAGGACAGACGTGTTTGCATCGCGCCATATTGGCATAAGAGAAGAAGACCTTCAACACATGCTAGAAAAAGTAGGTGTTGAAAATCTAGAACAATTAATTCACGAAACGATTCCGACAGATATTCGTTTAAAAAATCCGCTTGCGCTGGAGCCAGCCATGAGCGAAAATGAATTCTTGGAACACATTCAAAAACTATCAGAAAAAAATAAAGTTTTTTCTACCTACATTGGTTTAGGCTATCACGAAAGCATAACACCTTCGGTGATCAAAAGAAATATTTTTGAAAACCCAGGATGGTATACTGCTTATACGCCTTACCAAGCAGAAATAGCACAAGGTCGTTTAGAAGCCTTGTTAAACTTTCAAACTATGGTGTGTGACCTTACTGGTATGGAATTGGCAAATGCATCGCTTTTAGATGAAAGTACTGCTGCTGCGGAAGCAATGACGATGCTTTTTGAGGTTAGAAGTAGGGATCAAAAGAAAAATAACGTGTCGAAATTCTTCGTATCAGAAGAAATATTACCACAAACCATTTCGCTTTTAAAAACAAGAGCGGTTCCTTTAGATATTGAATTGGTTATTGGTAACCACGAAGCATTCGATTTTAACTCAGATTTCTACGGTGCTATTTTACAATATCCTGGCAAACACGGTCAAATTCATGATTACAGTGCTTTTGTTGCTAAAGCCAAAGAAAATGAAATTAAAGTAGCTGTTGCAGCCGATATTTTAAGTTTAGTATTGTTACAAGCCCCTGGCGAAATTGGAGTTGATGTTGTGGTAGGTACTACGCAACGTTTTGGTATTCCATTAGGATACGGCGGTCCACATGCTGCTTTTTTTGCTACAAAAGAAGAGTATAAAAGAAGTATTCCTGGTCGTATTATCGGTAGAACTATAGATACTGACGGGAACCCTGCAATGCGTATGGCATTACAAACCAGAGAACAACATATTAAGCGCGATAAAGCAACGTCTAATATTTGTACTGCTCAGGTGTTATTAGCGGTTATGGC
>JANQTG010000079.1:9703-20160 GCA_030731855.1 Cellulophaga sp.
GTCTTTAATTCGTATCATTCTGAAACGCAAATGATGCGTTATATAAAAAGGTTAGAGAATAAAGATTTAGCCTTAAACCACTCGATGATTTCTTTAGGTTCTTGCACCATGAAATTGAATGCAGCTACCGAAATGTTGCCTTTAGGAAACGCGAATTGGAGTAATATTCATCCGTTTGTTCCTGTGGAACAAGCCGAAGGATATCAAATAATGCTTAAAGAACTAGAGAAAGATTTAAACACCATTACTGGCTTTGCAGGTACATCTTTACAACCTAACTCTGGTGCACAAGGAGAGTATGCTGGCTTAATGGTTATTAGAGCGTATCATGAATCTAGAAACGACTCACATAGAAATATCTGTTTAATTCCGGCTTCGGCACATGGCACAAACCCTGCTTCGGCAGTAATGGCTGGTATGAAAGTAGTGGTTACCAAAACCGATGAAAAAGGAAATATTGATGTTGCCGATTTAGAAGAAAAAGTAGCCCTACATGCCGATAATTTAGCCGCTTTAATGGTTACCTACCCATCTACACACGGTGTTTTTGAATCATCTATAAAATACATAACCAAGTTAATTCACGATAACGGCGGACAAGTTTATATGGACGGTGCGAATATGAACGCGCAAGTAGGCCTTACAAACCCTGCCATAATTGGCGCGGATGTGTGCCACTTAAATTTACATAAAACCTTTGCTATTCCTCACGGTGGTGGCGGACCAGGTGTTGGCCCTATTTGTGTCGCAGCGCAATTAGTACCATTTTTACCTGGAAACCCGATTATAAAAACAGGTGGCGAAAAAGCCATTACCGCTATTTCGGCTGCTCCATGGGGTAGTTCTTTAGTTTGCCTTATTTCTTATGCCTACATTAAAATGTTAGGAGAATTCGGATTAAGACACTCTACAGAAATTGCAATTTTAAATGCCAATTACATCAAACATAGATTAAGTGGTAATTTTGAAGTTTTATATACCGGAGAAAAAGGCAGAGCGGCGCACGAAATGATTATCGATTGTCGCCCATTTAAGCAAAACGGAATAGAAGTTACGGATATCGCAAAACGATTGATGGATTACGGATTCCACGCCCCAACAGTTTCTTTCCCTGTGGCGGGTACGGTGATGATAGAACCTACTGAAAGTGAAGGTTTATCAGAATTAGATCGTTTTTGTGATGCGATGATTAGCATCCGAAAAGAAATAAACGAAGCTACCGAAGATGATGTAAATAATGTATTGAAAAATGCACCGCATACTTTAAAAATGGTGACTAGCGATACTTGGACTTTCCCTTACAGTAGAGAAAAAGCTGCTTTTCCACTAAACTTTGTTTCTGAAAACAAATTTTGGCCATCGGTTCGTCGTGTTGATGATGCGTATGGGGATCGTAATTTAATCTGTACTTGTGCTCCTATTGAAGCCTACATGGAAGCTTAAAAAGCCAATAAAATCAATATATACAAGCCTCTTCAAAATAATGAAGAGGCTTTTTTTTATCGCTTAGTCATCGTAAAACACCCTTGAACATCATGAATTTTATTATGCATGCATAATATTTATTTAAATTATTTAATATATTGCCATACTTTATTTCAAAACCAAAACAATGAAAATCGGAATTACTGGAACAGGCTCTTATATACCTACTGTTTTAACTAAAAATTCAGCTTTTAATAAGCACGAGTTTTTAAATGATGATGGTACCCCTTTTGGGTATGAAAACGAAGTAATTATTGAAAAATTCAAAGCAATTACTGGTATTGAAGAACGCAGGTATGCTCCAAATGATTTGAATACCTCAGACATGGCATTTTTTGCTGCTGAAAAAGCAATTGCAGATGCTGGTATTGATAGAGAAACTTTAGATTACATAATTTTTGCTCACAACTTTGGTGATGTTTCTCATGGACAATCACAAAGTAATACCATACCAAGTTTAGGATCTAAAGTAAAACACCTTCTAAAAATTAAAAATCCAAAATGTGTTGCGTACGATATTCTCTTTGGATGCCCTGGTTGGTTAGAAGGCGTAATACAAGCCAATGCTTTTATTAAAAGCGGCATTGCCAAAAAATGTTTAGTGATTGGCGCAGAAACTTTATCGCGTGTTGTAGATGATTATGATCGTGATTCTATGATTTATTCGGATGGTGCTGGGGCTACAATTATTGAAGCTTCGGATCTTAATGGTGAAATTTTAGGACATGCTTCGGCTACCTATGCCTTTGAAGAAGCTAACTTTTTATACTTTGGAAAATCGTATTCTACTAAAGATTCAACCGGCAACAGTTATATAAAAATGCATGGTCGTAAAATTTACGAATTTGCCGTAACCAATGTACCAAAAGCTATGGCAGATTGTTTGGATGATAGCGGTCTTAAAATTACCGATGTCAAAAAAATATTCATCCACCAGGCGAATGAAAAAATGGACGAGGCTATCGTAAAACGTTTCTACAAGTCGTACGGAATGGTAATGCCAGAAGGTGTTATGCCTATGAATATTAAAGAAAATGGTAACAGTTCAGTAGCAACCATCCCTACCCTATTTGATATGGTTAAAAACGGAAAATTAGCTCCACATAGTATCACTAAAGGAGATGTTGTTATCTTTGCAAGTGTTGGCGCAGGTATGAACATCAACGCCATTATTTACAGATACTAACTTTTTTATTTAGATGTACGAAAATACGTTTCCGAATACACGTTTTAAACATACCTTACATTTTTTGCAGAAACATATCTCCCCTAGCGAAAGCATCTTAGATTTGGGTGTAGAGAATCCGTTTTCAAAAATTATGGAGACAAACGGCTATAAGGTAACGAACACAAAAGGAGAAGATTTAGATTTGGACTTCTCAAGTGTCACTGCATCAGATGCCGAGGTGGTTACAGCTTTTGAAATTTTTGAACATCTTTTAGCTCCATTTAATGTTTTACGTGAAATAAAAGGGAATAAATTAGTTGCTAGTATTCCTTTGCGTTTATGGTTTTCACCAGCATACCAGAGCAAAACAGACCCATGGGATCGTCACTATCACGAGTTCGAAGATTGGCAGTTCGATTGGCTGTTAGAAAAAGCAGGTTGGAAAATCATTGACCGAACTAAATTTACAAACCCCGTCAACAAAATAGGGTTTCGCCCACTACTTCGGAAACTTACACCTCGCTATTATTTGGTGTATGCAGAGCGGGTTTGATTAAACCATTTAAATAACTGATATTTTTTCCTGAAAAGTTTTGTCAAGATTGACTGTAAAACTTAAATAAACCATAACTATATTCGGTCTAATTACCTACAATTGCTATTACACGAAGTTGCACGGAGAAAAATGAGCTTCGCAGAGCACTAATCTTAAACTTTGCTTCTCACGAAAAAATAGAGAACCACAATAAATTAGCACGTACAAAACGAAAAGATCAGTACCAAGCTTGTGGATGTGTTTAAGCTTCCAAAAAAAAATTAACCTAAGTTATTATTCCGTTTACAATTAAGGACTCACCCAATTTATCGAAAAATTAAAATAAAAGGGATTGCCTAAATTGGTTTCCACTAAAAAAGGCGTATTGTCTCCAAAAGGGCGCACAAAATCGCCTCGATCTATATCAAAAGACCAATTATACCGATAGCCAGCTTGGGCAGATAGCCAAATTTGAGGACTTATAGCGCGTTCCCAACTAGCGCGAAACCTTAATTCTGATCTTCGCAGTTCCATATCATTATAAGGCAAATTATAAATGTTGTCATCATTACTAATTCGGTAGGTGTTGCCCTCTATTTCCCAACCAAATAACAACATATTTTTCGCATTTATATTTCTACGATACAGAAAACGCGCAGGTAAGAGCATTTCAATTCCCCATTTTTTGCTTTGAGCTGTGTACATCATGTAATAAACAGGAATATAGTTTAGGGAACCGCCAAGGTAGGTTCTGCTTAAACCAAGTCCCCACATTTTTCTATCATTAGGTTTAATCCCATAAATTACCGCACCACTATACCGCGTAAATTCTAGCGATTGCATATTAGCAAAGGAATAATCACCATTAAGATTAGCGCCAAACTGAAAAATTAAATAGTTTCTTATATTTAATGGTTTAAACGCCGTTGCTGTAAAACCTAAAGTACGTAAACCATTATTGTCTAGCGCTTGTGTTAAAGGGTCACTTGCGGTAGATGTTGGGTTGTTAAATGAATAATTAGTCTCCGCATAATTAAACCCTACATTTAATAAAAAATCGTTTTTTGAATATACAGGATAATTTATCGAAAAACGAAGACCTTGTGCGCTGTTGATTTCATTATCTGTGGGAACACCAGTATCACCAAAAGGTTCTACCGACAAGGAATGTGCACCTTGAATATCATATCCAAGCGAAAAAAGTTTTATTGGTAACTGGCCTACTATTCGTGAGGAAGCATACGCTTTATTTTCTGTAGTTTGCACTAAGTTTGAATAGTCTACTACGCTATCTTCTTCCTCCTCTTCTATCGGCGGATCGTCTTGCGCTACTATATTTAAAGGTAAAATAAAACATGTAAATAGAAGAATACAGATAGATTTTAGCATGAGCAGCAATTAATTATTTTTCATTCGTACCCAAGTATCTGTTCTACCGATAAGACCATAAGAATCTAACGACCCACGTACTTCTAGCTTATTATTGTTGATCATTTCAATAGTACAGTAGTACGTATTTCCAGATTTAGGATCATAAATAGTTCCGTCTACCCATTCGCCATCTTTATAAATAAAATTTTTTAAGTTAAGCATATTCAGTACCGGCTTTCCGTCAGGAGTTGTTTTTGGTTTTCCCGATTCGTCATTTGGTTCTTTCAGCCAAACAATTTTTCCGTGATATACATCTTTGCCTTTTTCCTTAAAAATCTTTACATAAGCATTGCCTTCGCTAGGCATCCAAACACCGACTATATCTCCAGCTTCTTTATCTACATTCAAGGTAGTATCTGCATTGAATGACGTTGTTAAAACGAATAGAAATGCCAAAACGCTAAGTTTTCCTAGTTTAATCATAACTCTCCTTTTTAGTTAAAATAATTCTCAAACTGCTTTAAATCTTAACACTATCTGATGGGTTTTGCTCTTGTTTGTTCGAACTTCCAATGTGTTAAATTACATAAAGGCACCTTTTTTGACTTATATCTTTAAATGCTAAACTTTCATTAAATCAAATAAGAATAGATGAAAAATCATTTAGTTAAACCAAATATACATGCTGACTGTTAAAAATACAATAGCAATTATTAGAAAAATAGAAATTTTTTTCTGCTTGTACTCCCTTAAAATTATAGGTTTTTCTTTTAAAATTGAAAATCTTTTTTGAAGTTTATAAAGTTTAAATAGTGGCGTAAACAATACAATTAAATTTTAAAAATTAGGAATCTAAACGAAAGCATAAGTTAAAATAGAGCGCGTTTTAACAAAGTCTAAATAGTTATATTTAACCAATTACAACTTTTATACGTACCTATTTTTAAAGCTACGTAATCTGTGTGTTTGTTCTTTTAAAAATTCGATAGCAATGTAAACATTTACATTGCTATCGAATTTTTGCTGTTAAGACTGCATTTCTAAAGTTCTTAATTTTACCAAAGCTTCGGATTTAGAATTTACATTCAATTTTAAATAGATATTCTGAATGTGAAAATTAACTGCGCTTGCCGTAATAAAAAGTTTTTTGGCAATACTTTTATATGTTTCTCCTTGACATAAATAATCTACAATTTGATTCTCTCTATCTGAAAAAGTATTGTACGATTTTCTATGAAACATAGCAATCACCTTTTTGGCAATATCACTACTCATAGTAGCACCTTCAAACTTTATAGCGTCTAAAGCAGTATGGAGTCTTTGTTTGGTTACAGGTTTCGTAAGATATCCATTAGCACGATTTTTAAAAGCTTTTTTTACGAGTTCAAAATCGGTTTGTGTACTTAAAATAATAATTTTTACATCATTATCTAACTTTCTGAAATGAGCAATAGCTTCTATTCCTCCTATATCAGGAATGTCAATTTCAGAAACAATAATATCTGGTTGGGTTTCGTTATAATCTAACAAAGCAGCTTTTACGTTCGTATAAATTCCGACGAGATCGTACGATAAATAGGTGTTAAAATAATACCGATATGCTTCGTGATATCGCGGGTCATCATCAAGAATCATGATTTTTAGAGTGTTTGATTTCATAGTATGGGGGATTTAGCCAATACGCTACTTCTTGCCAAAGCAATAGCATACTAAAGGTTTAGTAGTAATAATTTTAATGGATAAAAAAGTGCTAAAAAAAGACACAAAAAGTCTGCTTGAAAGTGGCCACTTTCAAAATTTAAAACATGCTTTATAAATACTACATGCTACTAACGTCAGCACTCTTCTAAATTATTGACAAAGAATATGAAGTAAAAAAGCATTTTAAATACTTAGCAAATGTGTTATTTCAACACTATGTTAGTGAGATTAAGGCTTTTTTAAGAGTAGAAAATTTCCAAAAAATAGTTGAAATAAAATGTGGTAACTACCACAGGTTGGTAGCGTACTAAAGTGGTTAAGTTTAGGCTTCATAATTTGGGGATTTAATGAATTTGTAATTTTTATTCAATAAGCACTTTTTTTATAATTTATACATAAATAGTCTTTTTAATTATGGGTTAAGTTAACATCTTGCTATTTACTATTCTTAAATGTACCTATTAATTTGATAAAATTATAAATAAAAGTAGTCTTTTTCTTACTTTATGATTTATTTTCGATAAAGCGCTACTTCCTAAAATTTAAACAGCTGTTTTACAAGTGTTTAAAAAATAAAGGTTTTAGTGCCTTTCATCGAAAAGTAAGTAGTGAGCAAAATCACGATTTTTAGTACTTAACTTTACATGTGTTTAAAATTGAGTTTTATTCATAAAAAAACCTGCTAAAAATGAACAACATTTTAGCAGGTCTCAACCTCACCTTTACCCAATTAACTCTCTTAAATAGTCGAAGCAAATCTATCTTCTTGATTGAAATTTGAAAACAGCTTTTTTCTCTTATGCTTTATCTTTTCTCTTTTAATACCTTATTCTTCATAGAGATTAGCCGCTGTTGCTGTAACGTTATCTACTTGCATAATCCATTTTTCGTCATTGTATTTCCCATTTAAATTAGAAACATACGCTGTTTCTGCATCTTGTTTTATATCAAAATCAGCTAAATACACATAATACAATCCGTTCTCTTTATTGTAAAATTGTTTTGCATTTAATCCTTTATTCTTTAGCTGATCCATAAAAGCTTTTAAGTATTTTTCAGTCTTATACACATTTGCTATCACGTAATAGCCCGATTTTACTCCTATAATATCGGACTGATTTAATACTTCAATCGTTAATTTTTTATAACCTAGCGAAGTTTCTTTATCTGGAATATTCATTTTTGTTGCTGCATAACCATTGTCTTGATTGGCTTGCTTTGTTTGCGATGCTATAGGGTTGTTATTTTTTAAATCGTTACGTAATATTCTAACAATGGCTTCAAAGCGTTCTTCAAATTGTTGGTCACGAATACGCTCAATCGAATCTTGTCTTAAAATAAGCTCGTCTAAAATAAGACGGTTTTCATAGGCCAGATTATTGTCATTTTCGACAGTAATACTTGCCATTTTACCTAAACCCGAACCCGATTCTATCGTTTTTCTACTTTTTGAATTCTTACGGCTAGGTCTTGAAGGCGATACGTTTTTTACGCCTTCAATACTTTCTTCAGAATTATCTTCATCCTCGCTTTTATTCTGTTCTTTTTGATTTGCGATTAGTTTTAAAATTTGATCCTCGTAATTCCTGATGATGGCATCTACCTTACCATCTTGAGAGTTATCAGCTAAATCAGCTGCACTATTTTTTGAATTTTTAAAGGTATATGCCACAGACAATTCATGATTCCAACCTAAATCTGCTGCTTCATTCACCACATCTTTTTCCATTAAATACCCTAAAGACATTTTTTTATTCAGATTAAACCCAAAACCCATAGATAAACCATAGTCATCATCAAAAGTACTTTGCAACCAACCGTATTGTGGTAACTCTAAAATTACTGAACCTACATATCCTAAACTATTATCTTGATTTCTATTTATTTGCAATAATGGACTCAATCTTGCATTTTCAAACAAGCCTCTTCTAATCCCTAAAATATGTGTGTATTGTACCGATGCTGTAATACTTTTATCACTCAAATTGGTTAAAAAAGCATTGGTCGTTTGGTTATACTTCAATAAATCTTTTGCATAAACACTAAAATCGAACTTACCAATAGATAGCGTTATAGCGGGCTGAATGGCAATTTTACTTTCTTTAGTCGCTGCAGCTAACTCTGGATCGTTCTCTGAGGCTATTACCCTATTTCTATCTAAACCATCACTAAAATAAGTAACATTAGCTCCAAAAGTTAATCTGCTTGTAGCACCAAGTTTTATTGATCTCGCATAATTTGCATTAAAACCAAACTCTTGCACCACGCCAGACCATTGGCTATAAATACCTATCCCAAGAGCAGTGTTGTTGTTAATTCTGTTGCTAAAACCAATAAAATAATTCTGATTATTATCTTCAAAAGTGGTGTATTGGTTTCGGTGTAAGATATTCAAATATGATTTTTCTTCACGCACCAGTGAAAAGGTTGGATTGATTAAAAAACGATTAAAAAATAACTGATTATGGTACGTAGTTCTTGAACTAAGGTCCGTTACCGTTTCTTGTGCTGAAACAGTCGCCGTGCCAAAAACTATAGTTAAAAGAACAATACTGGCTATTTTTGCTATTTTAAGGGGATTTAAATAGTTCATAATTTAAGGATTAAGATTGTTGTATTATGGGGATCTTCAAATACTAGAAAAGTATCCGCAACTATTCGTTATCTTCAAAAATAGAACTAGAGTAGTTTATTTTTGATTCTGTGTTCAAGGCTTCTAAAATATGATACTCTTTTCTAGTTTCTTTGGTTCTTAAACTCGGATCATCATAAGCGTAGGCTACGCGCTGCGTTTTACCGTAGGTATTGCCTCTTTGTAAAACAACGTAACCTGTTTCTTTATCGGTAATTAATTGAATAGAAAAATCATCGTCCAAACTGTTAATGGGACTTCCAAGGTTGACGGTTGCGCCAACCTTGTTATTTGCCACTTCGACCATATAAACATCTAATCCCCCATAGCCTTGATGTCCGTTTGATGCGAAGAAAAGCGATGTCCCTCCCATAATATTTGGATATAAATCGTCTTCGTTTGTATTTACTTTTTTACCTAAGTTTTTCGCCACTCCTACAACACCATTTTTTTGAATTGTAGCCATATAAATATCGAATTTGCCGAAGGTTCCTGGCATATCTGATGCAAAAAATAAGCGACTACCGTCCTCAGAAATTGCCGGATGCATTACTGATGCATTTTTGGGCCCTAAAGCAACTTCTCCTGTTGTGGTCCAATTTCCGTTAGTGTAGATTGCTTTATATATTTTTTGCACCATCTCTTTTTTTGAAAAAACGCCGTATAATGGTTTCACTTCTACCGGCTTTGTATAGTAAGCCGTGTTGCCATCTTGTGTAATCGCAATTGGGGATTGATTTTTAGTATGCTTAGAAATGTTATTTTCAGAACTATTTTCTTGGGTAAATTGTTTCGTAGTTTCCTTTGCCACAAAATCTTCTAATGCGCTAACTTTTTGGTTGCCATTAAAATTAAAATCCTTGAATTTAGTTTGATGTTGTTTATTCGAAACTTTATAATCTTCTTTAACCTGCGCTACCCAGTCTTTTTCTTGCAAAACTGTTTTTAATGAGGATGTATTGGTCGATTTTATAGCAAATTGGTATCGTTCATAGTAGTTTTTACTAATATTATTGC
The DNA here is from genome assembly GCA_030731855.1 of Cellulophaga sp. GTDB lineage: Bacteria > Bacteroidota > Bacteroidia > Flavobacteriales > Flavobacteriaceae > Cellulophaga. The sequence goes on from JANQTG010000079.1 coordinate 19,613, forward strand.
CGTCACTCAATTCAAAAAGTTTAGTGTACCAAAAAATAGCTGTATCATAATTTTTATTCAAAAAATTAGCATTACCAAGGTCTTCATAAATGGCTATATCTGTATAACCAAGATTTTTAAGAACGGTATAATTTTCTTGTCGTTTAAGTATTTCAGTCGCATTAGTAAAGTTTGACTCTTTAGTTATTTTATTTTGCGCAATCAGGGTATAGTTTGATACCACAATAAGTAAGGCAAAAAGTACGTTGTAGGTGTTCGTAGTTTTCATAATAATTTGGATAAGGGGTTAATTTCTTTGACAAAATTCATTAATATTGGCGAACCAATACCTAATAAAAATTCATAGGTTTTATTTTGAATTAGGTATTTCATCGAAAAAAAGTACTTTTAAACGGTGATTTTGTAAATTTCAGATGAAATATCTCCTAATTTCTCATCAAAAGAAATATCTTCCCTATTCTTCCATTTGAAATAATAATCGGATATTTACCCTCTAGTTTTAATTTTAAAAATGGAGTATTACATTGTCATACCCGCTCATAACGAAG
>JANQTG010000080.1 GCA_030731855.1 Cellulophaga sp.
ACATAATCGGTACCAGAATAACTTATGGCTAAAAAATCAGTAATAGCGTCCATCCCTAAACCTTCGCCATCTAGAGCGGCAATAGCAAAGTCGGTGGTTAAATTGTTGCCATAAGGTGTTGCTTTTAGAATATCAAACTGACCGTTTTCTTCCCATAATACAGGTAAATCGTGCGGAAAAGCAGAATTTATTTCCCCTTTAAAAAGTCCTTCGTAATTATTAATATCAATGCCGCTTTCTATATAAGTATTAATATCTTTTAAGGTTGTCCATGATTTTTTATAAGATTCCGCCTTATCCGAAGTATTAAAATCACTTACCCATTTTGGTAATTGCGGCATGTAATAGGTACTGGTAATCCAGCTTCCTTCTTTTTTACCATGAAACCAATAGGCGGCGTTGGCGGTATGACCTCCTGGTAATACGGCTCCCCTATCTTTTAAAGAAATTGCGATAACTTTTCCGCGCATTTGAGTGTGTAAACGCAGTTCATCAGTAATCGTAGATACTTTATTTCTATGTGGAGACATTTGTCCGGCATCGGAAGTGGTGCCTACAGAAGCATACGAATCGTCAGAAACGCAATACACACTTTTATCTTGTGCTTTATCATACCAATCATTACCAATTATACCATGGGTTGCAGGAGTTGCTCCCGTATATATTGAAGCATGCCCTGGTGCTGTATAGGTTGGTGCGTAGTTAAAATGATTATTTTTACAATTAAAACCTTCTCCCACTAATCTTTTAAAACCACCATCGCCATAATGATTCCAAAACCTATTGATGTAATCAAAACGCATTTGATCCACCACAATACCAACCACTAATTTTGGATTGGTATAAGGTTGCGTAAAAACTTCTTTCTCTAATTTCTCTTTATCCTTATTTTTTGACTTTCGTTGTGCTTGAACAAAACTATTAGAAAAACTAAATGCTACTAAGAGCAACAATAAGGTTACTTTATTCTTATTCATGAAATACTTTTTATAATAAGTCATAAAAATACTGAATTAAAGCTTTATTGAATTGTTGGTTAACATTAAAAAATGATTAATAAACCATAAACTTTCATTTTAGAGCTTTCTTATTTCTTTTCTTACATTTTAACCACACAAACAATATAATATTATTATTTTTACACTGAACTGATTTTAAAAAGTTCTATCCTAAGATTCCTATATAATAATGAAGTATTTAGCATCCATTGGTAGTTATTTTATTATGCTTCGAGAGGTTTTTAAAAAACCTACCAAATGGAGAATAATGAAATCTCTTATTTTAAAAGAAATTGATGAGCTTATTTTTAGCTCTCTTGGAATTATTATATTTATATCTTTTTTTATTGGCGCTGTAGTGACTATACAAACGGCACTAAATTTAACGAACCCAATTATCCCAAAAAACTTAATCGGTTTTACCGCAAGGCAATCGGTGATATTAGAGTTCGCACCAACCTTTGTTTCGATTATTATGGCAGGTAAGGTTGGTTCGTATATTACTTCTAGTATTGGTAGTATGCGCGTTACCGAACAGATTGATGCATTGGAAGTTATGGGGATTAATGCCTTAAACTATTTAGTATTTCCAAAAATAATTGCCATGCTTTTTTATCCTTTTGCGATCTCTATCGGAATGTTTGTGGGTATTTTTGGAGGATGGGTTGCTGGCGTATCTGGTGGCTATTTAACTAGCGCAGACTTTGTAGACGGACTCCAATTAGATTTTATTCCCTTTCATATAACCTATGCTTTTCTAAAAACTATTGTGTTCGCTTTACTTATTGCAACGATTCCTTCTTTTCACGGATTCTATATGAAAGGCGGTGCATTAGAAGTAGGTAAAGCAAGTACAACGGCGTTTGTTTGGACCAGCGTTGCTATTATTATTGCAAATTATGTATTAACTCAACTTTTACTAGGCTAATGATTGAAGTAAACGACATACATAAATCTTTCGGAGATAATGAAGTTTTAAAAGGAGTTACCACTTCTTTTGAAAAAGGAAAAACAAATTTAATTATCGGGCAAAGTGGCTCAGGCAAAACGGTTTTTTTAAAGTGTTTATTAGGACTTTTTGAACCAGAAAAAGGAACTATTGTCTATGACGGAAGTGCTTATTCTGAACTAAAACCTGAACAAAAAAGAAGCTTACGTCAAGAAATGGGAATGGTTTTTCAAGGTAGTGCCCTGTTTGATTTTATGACGGTAGAGGGTAATGTAATGTTTCCTTTAGAAATGTTTACCAAACAATCTAAATCTGAAATGCAAGATCGTGTAAATAGCGTTTTAAAACGTGTTAACTTAATTGATGCACATAAACGATATCCTGCACAAATTTCTGGAGGTATGCAAAAAAGAGTTGCCATTGCTAGAGCCATCGTAATGAATCCTAAATATTTATTTTGTGATGAACCTAACTCAGGCTTAGATCCAAAAACAGCCATTTTAATCGATAATTTAATCCAAGAAATTACCGAAGAATACGATATCACAACCGTCATCAATACACATGATATGAACTCGGTAATGGAAATTGGTCAAAAAATACTATTTCTTAAAAACGGACTAAAAGAATGGGAAGGTACTAACAAAGAAATTTTTAAAACAGATAATGCCGCCGTAACCGATTTTGTGTATTCGTCTGACCTATTCAAAAAAGTACGACAAATGTATATTGAAGAGCGAAATTAAATAATCTATAAATTAAAAAAAATCCCAACTTAAAAGAATATAAGTTGGGATTTTTTTGTTGAAATTATAAGTGTTTAATCCATCATTCCTAATTGATTAATAACTTTCTTTTGATTTGCAGCTAAAGAAAAATTTAGATCTGCCCAAGCAGTTCCTTCTACACCTTTAAGAACTATACCTGTTGAATTTTTTGTTATTGTAAATAAATAATCGGCTAGCGTATCATCTTTCAACGTAGCAACATTGTTGAGTATGGTCATACCGTATTCATCAATAGCTTGTGCTTTACCTGCTTTAAGACTAAAGCTTAAATCTGTCCACGCACTACCTTCAAGGCTTGTTAATTTAATAACATCGTTAGTGTTTTCTATACTGATTTTAAAACTTTTTAAATCGTTTGACCCAACCTGAGCCACTAATTCTGTACTTGTAGTAAAAAATAATACAGCTAAAAATAAACTTGAAACTATTTTTTTAAAATTAAATGGTGTTTTCATAATGGTGTTTTTTAATTATTTTCTTTAGGTTTTTGAACTATTTTTTAAGAATAGAATATCTAATCTTTTCGTTTAATTACAATATTTATGCCATTATATTTTAATGGGTAGTAATTACTTACTAACGCAACTGTATTTTAGCATTCTTTAGCCGAAGACGTAACCAATCTTGTAACTTTTTATTATCAATAATGGCTTGTTGGTCTTTGGTTTCCTTTTTCCATCGTGCTTCAAAAACCGGAATGGTATCAATTTTTTTAAAATCGGTAGTTATGGTATAGGAGTAACTTAACGATGCTAAATTTTCGTAATTAGTTTTTGCTTCGGCACTTATATCTTGAAAAGGAATTTGTGTGGATGCCAATTTTTCTAGTCGCACTAAATCTTTCTCTAAAACCTTAATCCGTTCATCTTTACCTAAAAGCTCTGCTTTTTTAGATTCATACAGCTCATTCACATATTTAAACTGGTCTATTTCTTCGTTTTTAGAACCCTGTATAATTTTCAACTGGGTATCTTTTAGATCAGGAAAATCTTGATCTTTACTATTTTTCCAGCTAGAAATTATGTTGTCAGGAACCAATTCTTCACCCATAAACATCACTTCAATAACAGAATTTTCTGCCTTTTCTTCTTTACGAAAAATTAAATCGAAGAGCGATTTGTCATTGCCGTGATATTCTATATTCGTAAACTCATCTAAAAAATAACCATTACCGGCAAATTCGTATTTAGCAATAGTACTATTTACAAATTGTTGTGCATCACTTTTAAATCTAGATTCTTTCCAAGCCTGAAAAAATGTCCAAGTCGCTGGTATCATGACTGCCAACGCCACTAGTGATGCTAATCGCGAGATAGTTCTTCTACGCTGCGAATTTGCGTAGCGAACCATCGGGAATTTCAAAATTTTAATAACTAAAAAAGTAGCTAAACCTATAAAAATAGTATTTATTGTAAATAAATACATAGCACCAGTAGCGTAATCCCAATTGCCTATTGCTAAACCAAAACCTACCGTACATAAAGGCGGCATTAAAGCAGTGGCAATAGCCACCCCAAAAATAACACTCGCTATAGTCCCTTTTTTAGCTCTAGCGATTACCAAGGCTAAACCACCAAAAAAAGCTATTAAAACGTCACGAATATCAGGAGCTGTTCTTGCTAAAAGTTCAGAAGATTCGTCGCGCAAAGGAAAAAACTCAAAAAACAAATAAGCCGTTAAAATACTCAATACCACCATCACCCCAAAATTCTTTAAAGAACGTCGTAAGGTATCTACATCATTAATTGCTAATGACAAACCCATTCCCAAGATAGGCCCCATTAGAGGAGAAATTAACATGGCACCTATAACAACCGCCGTTGAATTTGCGTTTAAACCAACGGATGCAATAAAGATTGAACAAATTAGAATCCAAGAAGTATGGCCTTTAAAAGGAATATCGGCAACTATGGATTCTCGAGTAGCTTCTTGATCCGTGTTATTGCGAATATCCAGTAAATCGGACAAAAAATGTTTTACAGAACCTATAAGACCCTGAAAATCTTTTTTTACATCACCACTCTTACTTCCATCGGTTCCATCGTTACTATTGGGAATTATAGGATCTTTGTTAACTTCGTCTTGCATATTTTAGGTGTACTGATTACCAAACTTATTTTTAACCTCAGTAAGAACTTGTTTTATGTCTTGTTCTTTAGACTTAGGATAAATCAACAAAACATCTTCTTTATCTACAATGATATAATCTTTTAAACCATCTACAACAATAATTTTATCTTTTGATGATCTAATCATATTTCCGCTGGCATCTTGACTCAAAACTTTGCTATTTACAATAGCATTATGATGTTCATCTTTATCTAGTTTATCATACAAAGAGCCCCAAGTTCCTAAATCGTTCCAATCGAATGTAGCCGGAACCACAAAAATGTCTTTTGAAGGCTCTAAAATAGCATAATCTATCGAAATATTTTCTGCTTTTGGATAATTATCATTGATAAAAGATTGTTCATCAGCGGTATTATAAACTGACATTCCTTTTTCGAATAACGAAAATTGAGTAGGTTGATACGTTTTAAAAGCATCAACAATTGTTTTTACACTCCACATAAATATACCTGCATTCCAAAGAAAATTACCTTGTGCTATAAATTCTTTTGCGGTTTCGTAGTCTGGTTTTTCTCTAAATTGATGTACTTTTTTAAGTCCCGTACCACTTTCTTTTTCGAACTCAATATAGCCAAAACCTGTATTAGGGAAGGTTGGTTTGATCCCTAAAGTGCATAAAACATCTTCTTTCTCACATTTATCAAAACATTGTTTCACATCGTTGGCAAAAGCTGTTTCATCTTCAATCCAATGATCACTAGGCGCTACAATCATCACTGCATTAGGATTCTTTTTTTGAATTTTAAGCGATGCATATAAAATACATGGTGCTGTATTTCGCATAGCAGGCTCTAGAACTACTTGTTCTTGTTTTACTAGCGGTAATTGCTGTAAAACTAGATCATTATAACGCTCGTTCGTTAATATTAAAATATTCTCTGTCGGAACAAATTTATTAAGGCGTTTAAACGTTTTTTGAATTAAAGTATCTCCCGTTCCTAACATATCATGAAACTGTTTAGGATTATCGGTAGTACTCATAGGCCAAAAACGTGAACCAACACCGCCGGCCATTAACACTGCATAATAATTTTTATTCATTTTTAATCTTTTATTAATTCAACTTCGGCATTGGGCTGAAACAGGTACACTTTTCCTGTTGCCAACTCCGCACATTCGTATCGTTTTACTTTTTTATTTAATTTTTTAAAGATGCGTCCATTATGGATTCTAAAAATACTCCCAATCGGCAATTCAAAAACGTAATTTGTGTCTTTAGATTGCACATCATAGTTTTTTAAAGCTAATGATAATTTTGCATCAGTATCACTACTCGCACTTGGGTTTCTAAAATGATTGGCTATTAAAGGTAATACTTTTGGTGGATATACTTCTGGACGTATAAAAGGCAACATTAGGGTCTGAAAAGTACGTTTCCATTCCAAACCATGTGGTTTAATAAGCCGTCCATACTTTTCGAAAGCGACTAAATGCGCAATTTCGTGCACTAAAGTCATTAGAAAACGGTATTTATTTAGGGACGCATTTACCGTAATTTTGTGAGATCCATTAGGCAAACGGCTATAATCACCATGGCGTGTTACCCGCTGATCTACAATTTTTAAATTGACACTATTCGCCTTAATCAACTCCATACACAAAGGTACAGCGCGTTCAGGAAGGTATTTTTCTAGTGTTTTTTGCATATGGCAAAATTAGGATAAAAAAATATTACGGCGTGCTGCTACTCACCTGCAAAAGTTTCCCATTATAAAGTTTATTCCCTGTTAAGGCAAAATCTTTAATATAGTTTGCCATTTCTAGGGCAGTATTTGGTGCCTGGTACCCTGGGAAAGCTTCTTCTAACATTTCGGTTTGCACAGCACCTAAAGCCAATACATTAAAAGATGGGCCAGTTTCTTTAAACTCTTCTGCCCATAATTCGGTTAAGGTAATTACCGCCGCTTTACTAGAACTATAGGCTGCTAAACCAGGGAATTTGATACTGCCCTGCACCCCACCCATGGAGCTTATAGTTAGAACATGCCCTGTTTTAGGCATTTTTGGCACAACAACTCTGGTAACGCTTGCTACACCAAAAACGTTCACTTTATACACGTCTTCAAACTCTGTTTCGGTAGTTTCTAAAAAGGGTTTATTGAGTAATCGACCTGCATTATTGATTAAAACATCAACTTGTTTCCAATTTTTAGCTATAAAATCTTCTAGTATTTTTAAATCTTCAGGTTTTGATAAATCAAAAGGAAAAGCGATTATATTTTTATTTTTCAATTCAGAAATAGGTTTGTCGTTTCTTGACAAGGCTAAAACTTGATGCCCTTCGTTGGCAAAAAGTTGTGCCATTTCAAAACCAATACCTCTACTTGCACCTGTAATTATAATATTTGCCATTAGTTGTATTTTATTTCTTTCGTAGCTGCATTTACAATACCTGAAACCATAGGAATAGATTTATTTACAACGGTTGCCATATGTTCAAAATCCATCAATTCAGGTTCGTCACCTACTTTGTGGTAATGATCAAAATTGGTAAAATCGAAGGTGCAAAAGGTTTGAGAAGGCACATTAAAAGCGATATGAAAAGCGTAATTATCAGAACGTTTAAATAAGTTCATTTTTTTAGCCGATTCTAAAAACCCAATTAATTTTTCACCACTATAATCATTTGCAACCTCAGCCATATTTGAATTTTCATAGCCCGTAACATACATAAAATAGTCTTTGTCTTGTAAGGCTACACCCACCATTTCAAAATTTAACATGGTGTATAAATCTATATCATCTTCTTTTAAACGCTGGGCTAAATCTTTAGAACCTAAAAGACCTTTTTCTTCAGCGGTAAATAATGCGAAAATGATGGTCCGTTTGTTGCTTTTAGTACTTGCAAAATAGCGTGCCATTTCTAAAACGGTAGTCGTTCCAGACGCATTATCGTTAGCACCGTTTGCAATAGCATCGCCACCTTCAGGAGAAATCAGACCAATATGATCGTAGTGTGCCCCAACAATAACCACTTCATTTTTAAGTTTTGCATCATTACCTTCTAAAACTCCCACTACATTATAGGCCGGTTTGTCGAAATTTGATATCGTGTCTTTGTAAGAATCAAAATAAGGTTTAATATTATTTTTCTTAAAAATAGCTTCAATATAATCGGCTGCTTTTTCTATGCCTTCGCTGCCTGCTTCTCTTCCTTTTAAATCATCAGAAGCTAAAAAAGTAATGATATTACCTACATCTTTAGCCTTTGAAAAAGTAACGGCTGGAACCATTTTTCTATTTGAAACTTGGGTTACACTTTCTGTTGCAACAGCTGTTTTAGATTCTTCTATTTTTGAGGTGTCAGTTTCTACTATTTTAGGTGCTTTACAACTAAAAAAAGACAATGCAATAGAAGCTAAAATTATACTATTTTTCATTTTATTTTATTTTATTTTGAGTTTGAGTTTGAGTTTGATAATATTAGTAATTTACCTGCTGTCAGTTGGAGTTTTTTTCTTTTTGAAATAAAGAAAAAAGCATCGAGAACCTTTTGTTGCTAATATGGTTCTCGATACCTGCTTTCCGGCAGGCGGGCAATTAATTTTAAATGGAAAAATCTAAAATTAATCACTCGAACTGACATTTAACTTTTAATTTATAACATATAAGTGTAGGCAATTGATTTTTATAAAGTTTTAAAGATAAAAAAAGCATCCCATTTAAAAGGATGCTTTAAGTATATTTAATAAGATATTTATTTTTACGCCAACATCGTTACTGGATTTTCAATATACGAACGCAAGGTTTGTAAAAACAATGCCCCTGTTGCTCCATCCACTGTTCTGTGATCTAATGCTAAGCTAAGTTTCATCGTATTTCCTACGACAATAGCACCATTTTTAACTACTGGTTTTTCTATAATAGCACCAACAGAAAGTATCGCCGAATTAGGTTGATTGATAATCGAGGTAAAACTTTCGATTCCGAACATCCCTAAATTAGAAACTGTAAAAGTACTTCCGTCCATTTCAGCCGGAGTTAATTTTTTATTTCTTGCTTTTCCGGCTAGTTCTTTCACCATACCACCAATATGAGTTAATCCCATTTGGTCAGCAAATTTTAAAACAGGAACTACTAGTCCGTCTTCAACAGCTACAGCAACACCAATATGAATATGTTGGTTGTAACGTGTAGTTTCACCTTTCCATGAGGTATTAACTTGTGGATGCTTTTTCAAGGCCATAGCACATGCTTTTACCACCATATCATTGAACGATATTTTAGTGTCTGGCAAGCTATTTATTTGTACTCTAGAAGTCATCGCGTTATCCATATCTACTTCTATATTCAAGTAGTAATGTGGCGCGGTGAATTTAGATTCTCCCAAACGTTTGGCGATTACCTTACGCATTTGGTTATTTTTCACTTCTTCAAAACTTTCTTCGCCTACTGTAGCCATCATTGGCGCTACTGTGGTTGAGGCAGATGTGCTAGAAGCTATATTTTCGGCCGGTGCAGCTGCTGCTGTTTTTTGAGAAGGTGTAAAATTCTCTACATCTTTTTTAGTGATTCTACCATGATCGCCAGAACCATTTATATCTGCTAAGTTTAAGCCTTTATCCGAAGCTATTTTTTTAGCTAAGGGCGATGCGAAAATACGTTGACCGTCATTTGTTGCAACAGAAGTAGTTTCTTCTTTGGTAGCTTCTGGAGTACTAACGGTTTCAGAAGCTGCTTCGGCTTTGGCTGAACTATCTTTTGTTCCTGATGATTTAGGTTTAGAATTTAAAACGGCATCAACGTCTGTACCTTCTGGCCCTATAACCGCTAAAACAGCATCAACTGGTGAAGATTCTCCTTCTTGAATACCGATATACAATAAAGTACCTGAGTAGAAAGATTCGAACTCCATCGTTGCCTTATCCGTTTCAATTTCTGCTAAAATATCACCTTCCTCAACTTTATCACCTACCTTTTTTAACCAAGATGCGACAGTACCTTCTTCCATAGTGTCACTAAGCCGAGGCATTTTTACGACCTCAACACCTTCGGGTATTTCAGTACCTGCTCTACTATCTGAAGTTTCAGAATTGGTAGCCGTAGCTTTTTCTTCTTTAGGAGCTTCCTCTTTAGTTTCTGGTGCAGCTGAACCGCTTAGTAATCCTGAAATATCTTCTCCTTCTTCTCCTATAATTGCTAAAAGAGAATCAACTGGTGCTCCATCCCCCTCTTGAATACCAATATGTAATAAGGTACCTTCATGAAAAGATTCGAATTCCATTGTAGCTTTATCTGTTTCGATTTCTGCTAAAATATCACCCTCAACAATTTTATCTCCAACTTTTTTTAACCACTTAGCAACAGTACCCTCTTCCATGGTATCGCTAAGTCTCGGCATATTTATTATTTCTGCCATCTACCTATAATTTATGTTTTAAAAATGGATAATCCTCTTGATCGTAAACCATATCATATAATTGATTTATTGGAGGATACTCAGATTCGTCAGCAAATTTTTCACATTCGTTAACCAATTGTTTTACTCTTTTATCAATTGCTTTTATTTCGTCTTCAGAAGCGTATTTATTTTCTTTAATAACCTCTAAAACTTGTGTGATAGGATCTATTTTCTTATACTCTTCTACTTCGTCTTTTGTTCTATATTGTTGTGCATCAGACATTGAATGTCCTCTGTATCGGTAGGTTTTCATTTCTAAAAAAGTTGGTCCACCACCGCTTCTTGCTCTCTCGATAGCTTTATTCATTTCTTTAGCAACCGTAACAGGATCCATTCCGTCAACAGGGCCACAAGGCATTTCATACCCTAAACCTAATTTCCAAATATCGGTAGAATACGATGTTCTTGCAACAGAAGTTCCCATGGCGTATCCGTTATTTTCACAAACAAAAACTACTGGAAGTTGCCATAACATAGCTAAATTAAAGGTTTCGTGTAAAGAACCTTGACGAACCGCACCATCACCCATATAACATAGCGTTACTGCATCGCTTTTTTTGTATTTATCAGCAAAAGCAAGGCCTGCACCTAAAGGAATTTGACCACCTACAATTCCGTGACCACCATAAAAACGGTGTTCTTTAGAAAAAATATGCATTGAGCCTCCCATACCTTGAGAAGTACCTGTTACTTTACCGTATAATTCTGCCATTACTCTTTTAGGATCAACACCCATACCTATTGGCTGAACGTGATTTCTATACGCCGTAATCATCTTATCTTTTGTAAGATCCATTGCATGAAGAGCTCCGGCTAAAACAGCTTCTTGTCCGTTGTAAAGATGTAAGAATCCTCTAACTTTTTGTTGAATATATACCGCTGCTAGTTTGTCCTCGAATTTTCTCCAGAACAACATATCCTCATACCATTTTAGGTAAACCTCTTTTGTGATTTTTTTCATTAAATGCGATTTTTAAAAAAAGAACTAATTACTGCTTTACAACTTTATGTATAAAATTTGAACAGCAAAAATACACATATAAATCATTAGGTAAAAAAAATAATGAAAAAGCTTAACACCTAAAAGGAAATAAAGCCTTGATTTAAAAAATATTACGAATTCAATAATAGAAATTTATTTTTTTGCGATTTCAGCAAAAAAATAACCTCTTATAAAAATGAATTATTAAACGCTAAGGGCAAAATATCTATCAGAGAATTAAATTCTATTATTTTACCTTCTTCACCCATTAATAAAATACGAATAGGCTGCTTTTGTTTTTGTTCGTACTCAATCATTGCTTGTCTACAATTACCGCAGGGTGCAGCTGGTTCTTTTACAATGTAGTTTTTAGAGGTAGCAGTAATAGCAACCGCTTTTATTTGAATGCCTGAATATTTAGCGCCTGCTTGAAAAATAGCGACACGCTCAGCACATAAGCCAGATGGATATGAAGCATTTTCTTGATTATTTCCGATGACTATTGCCCCGTTTTCTAATAAAACAGCCGCACCTACATGAAAGTTAGAATAGGGTGCATAAGCATTACGGCGAGCTTCAACAGCATGATTCATTAATTCTTGATCGCTTGCTAAAAGACTATTTAAATCGGGATAAACGGAATAATCGATAATAATTTGGTGCTTTTCCAATAGCTTTTAATTTATAGTTTAAGAATACTAAAGTAACTTATTTTAAAATAAAAAAGCCCAAAACTAATTCTAAACTAGTTTTGGACTTTCGTGTAAACTACTTACTTTTCTTAATCGTTAAACATTTCTTCACCAAAATTGAAAGTCAGTGAAATTCGTAAGGAATTTTCTAAAGGATTTGGTATTCTTGACGTGGAAAATAAATAAGACATATCTACTTCTATCGCTTCAAATTTAAAACCAGCACCAAGGGAAAAGAATTTTCTTGCGCCTTTTATATCACTTTCATTAAAATATCCAGTTCTTATCATAAAAGCATCTTGATACTTATATTCTGCCCCTAATGCCCAAGTAATTTCTTGTAATTCTTCTGAAAACCCACCTGGAGCATCTCCAAAAGATTGAAAAACTCCGCTTAAAAATCCAATATTTTGGTATTCGTTATTATCCGTTTGATTTATAACACCATCTTCATTAAAATCTTGTGGTGTAGGCACTAAAAGTTTATTGAATTCTGTGGTTATAGACAAGGTATTATCCATGTCTAATATAAAATCGAATCCGACACCTGCTTTTAAATTGGTAGGCAGAAAATTCTCTGGTCCGCCTTGATCGTAGGTAATTTTATTACCTAAATTAGAAATATTTACACCAGCTCTCCAACGTCCACTAAAATTATCATAAGCAATTTCTCTAGAACGGTAAAAAGCGGCTAAATCTACTGCAAAGGTGTTGGCCGCTTGCGCATCGCCTGAACCTGTTTGGTCTGGAAATCGTAAATTAGAACTAATAAACCTACCGAGTACCGCCATTGAAAACGTTTCGCTTAATTTAAGAGAATAAGAACCATCTAAAGAAAATTCATTCGGTTTTACTATTCTCGCATCTTCACCCGCAGTTTGTCTAAGTTCAATTTCACCAAGGGTAAAATATCTTATACTGGTCGCGAAAGCACTACGATCATCTATTTTTGTGTAAAAATTAGCACTTAAAAGCCCTATATCATTTACTAAACTTTCTAAATATGGTGCATAGCTTAAACTAAAACCCATTTTATTTTCTGCAAATGCAAATTTTGCGGGGTTCCATTGTTGCGAAAACGCATCTACAGAGGTAGCAACACCAACATCACCCATACCAGAAGCTCTTGCATCAGCAGTAATAGTTAAAAAAGGAACACCTGTTACTATGGGTTGTATTTCGACTTGTTGCGCAGAAATTTCAAATAGTATTAAAAAGAGGGCTATTGAAACTAATATTCTTTTCATATCTCGTTCTATATTGTTGTAGTTTTATATTCTTATAAAACACAACTTTGGTTATATAGTATGTTTTAACGTTCATTTTTAAAAAAAGGTATATGAAACTTAAAAAAAATTATTTTTAATATAATACGCCGCAATTTTGAAGCCACCGCTTATTTTTGTATCTCTAAGATCAAATTAAAACTATCTACCAGTATTTTTAAATATGTGTTTTAAATACTAATCCTGTTTTTGTAGCGTTATTAGTTTATGAAAGTGCTTAGATGTTGCTAAGATTTTTTGTAAATATTTTTAATTTAATAAAATATTCTATTAAAATCGCCGTTCTAAAAGCCGAAAGCAATAATTGCAAAAAAATATAACAAATTACCAAACTACATTTTGTAGTTAATTTTATTGAACTCAAGTCCTAATTATGAAAAAACAATTCATCAAAGTTGTACTCTCTTGCGCTGTAATAGCCGGCGGTTTTAGTAGTTGTAAAAATGCTTCTTCTTCCAAAAACACCTCTAGAGCTACTGGTTGGAAAATAAATGCTAAAGAAGGTGGTTTTCAGCATAATACAGATTTTAAGGAGCAAGAAACTGCCCCTGGACTAGTATTTGTTGAAGGTGGAACTTTTACAAAAGGTAAGGTGCAAGATGATGTCATGCACGACTGGAACAATACGCCATCGCAGCAACATGTTCAATCTTTTTACATGGATGAAACCGAGGTAACTAACTCTATGTACTTAGAGTATTTAGATTATCTTAAAAGTGTTTACCCACCAGAAGATCCTAGATTTACCAATATCTATAATGGGGCTTTGCCAGATACTTTGGTTTGGAGAAATCGTTTGGGTTTTAACGAAACAATGACAAATAATTACTTACGTCACCCAGCATATGCAGAATATCCTGTGGTTGGTGTAAACTGGATTCAAGCGGTGCAATTTGCAGAATGGAGAACTGATCGTGTGAACGAAATTATGTTAGAAAGAGAAGGCTATCTTTCTCAAGAAGCAAAATACAAAGTAGTGAATGGCGAAATTGATGGCGCATTTAGTACGGAGGCTTATTTAAACAGACCAGAATCTGTTTATAATGGTCAGATAGATTCTTTACAAGGGAAAATGAAAAAAGATTCAGTTTCTAACTTTGCTACTCGTAGCACGGGAATTATTTTACCAGAATACAGACTACCAACAGAAACAGAATGGGAATATGCTGCAGCTGCGCAAGTTGGTTCAAGAGAATACAATAACTATAGAGGTAGAAAAAAATATCCATGGGAAGGTGATTATACTAGAAACGGTCAACGTGTTGGTCGTGGTGATCAGTTAGCCAACTTTAAACAAGGAAAAGGTGATTACGGCGGAATTGCAGGTTGGTCTGATGATGGTGCTGATATTACTGCCGAAGTTAAATCATACAAACCAAACGATTTAGGTTTATACGATATGGCTGGTAACGTTGCAGAATGGGTTGCCGATGTTTACAGACCAATTGTAGATGATGAAGTAAGTGATTTTAACTACTACCGTGGTAACGTATACATGAAAAATGCTATCGGAGAAGACGGAAAAGTGAGTGTTATTAGAGATTCTATAGCGTATGATACATTACCAAACGGAAAAATAATAGCGGTTAATTTACCAGGAGAACTTAAAATGGTACCTGTTGATGAAAACGAGACCTATTTAAGAACAAATTTCTCTTCAAGTGACAATAGAGGTTACAGAGATGGTGAGCCAGGTTCCTCTAGATTTTATGATAAATTTAGAGCGGATGATGAAGATCCAAAGAAAATGTACAACTCACCTACTTTTAAAGTAGAACAAGATTCTGCTGGTGTAGTATCAAGAGAATACGACAAATCTAATTACAGAACTACTTTAATTAATGATGAAGTAAGAGTTTACAAAGGTGGTTCATGGAGTGATAGAGCGTATTGGTTAGACCCGGCACAACGTAGATTTATGCCACAATACATGTCAACAGATGACATTGGGTTTAGATGTGCAATGTCTAGAGTTGGTTCTAAATCTCAAACTAAAAACAAAACAGTAAGAGGTAAAAAAGCAAAATAATTTTTTCAATAAAAATATTTAAAGTCCTGATGTTAGCATCAGGACTTTTTTTTTGCTTTAAATTTGTGAAAGTCACCAAGAACAATTTTGAACATTAAATAATCACATTCAAAACAATCAATTTTAATGCTATGAAGATTGAAAAGCTACATGAACTTTTTCTGAAGTTCCCTAACGTGTCAACAGATTCTCGAAAAATAACTAAAGACAGTTTGTTTTTTGCTTTAAAAGGTGACAACTTCAACGGAAACTCCTATGCCATAAAAGCTATAGAAAATGGTGCTGCTTACGCTATAGTTGATGAAAAAGAATTTGCTAATGGCGATAATAGTATTTTAGTTGATAATGTGCTGGAAACACTGCAACAATTAGCTAATTATCACAGAAAACGGTCGACCGCAAAAGTCATAAGTTTAACAGGAAGTAATGGCAAAACTACTACCAAAGAGTTAATTAATTCTGTACTTTCTACAAGCTATAAAACCATAGCTACCGTAGGGAACTTAAACAACCATATTGGGGTTCCGCTAACTTTATTGACCATAAAAAAAGATACCGAAATTGCCATTATTGAAATGGGCGCTAATCATCAAAAAGAAATTGAGTTTTTAGCAAAAATCGCGGAACCAGATTTTGGGTATATTACAAATTTTGGAAAAGCACATTTAGAAGGTTTTGGTGGTGTTGAAGGCGTTATTAAAGGAAAAAGCGAGTTATACGATTTTCTAATAGAACGTAATAATCCAATTTTCTTTAATGCTGATGATGCCATTCAATTATCAAAATTAAACACACACATAAAAAAGTATGGTTTTAGTCAAGAAAAAAGTGATTATTATCAAATAAAATTGCTTGCTGCTAATCCGTTTGTAGACATTAAATTTGAAGATAATATCATACATTCTAAACTAATCGGTGCTTATAATTTCGCGAATTGTTGTGCAGCTATTATTATGGGGAAATTTTTTAATGTCTCTTTAGAAAATATTAAAAAAGGTGTAGAAAATTATATTCCGGCAAACAATCGTTCTCAAATAATCGAAAAAAACGGACATCATATAATTCTTGATGCTTACAATGCTAATCCGAGTAGTATGATGGTAGCTTTAGAAAATTTCAATAATTTAGAAGCTAGTCATAAAACTGTTTTTTTGGGTGATATGTTTGAACTTGGTGAAACAGCAGCTGAGGAACACCAAGCTATTGCCGACTTAGCGAGCAGCATGAACTTTGATAAGCTATTTTTTGTAGGTAAAAATTTCGCAAAAACTAAAAACAAGCATCAAACATTCGATACTTTTGATGCACTTGCAATATTTGTTAAAGAAAATCCGCTAAAAAAGAGCACCTTATTTATAAAAGGCTCTCGTGGAATGGCTTTAGAACGTATTTTAGAACATTTATAATCTTTATTTTATCTTTACAACTATTGCTATTTATGATAAAGGTCATGTTTTAAATTAGCATTGGATTGTATTTTTGCGGTCACAAAAAGCCGTGAACGCCCAACATTTAATGCCCATTTTGGGCTTTTCAGAAATAAATTACATGAGTAAAGCCGTTTATATTGCTACCACCGAACCTAATAGTGGTAAATCTATTATTTCATTAGGATTGATGCAGATTTTACTAGGAAAAACTGCAAAAGTTGGCTATTTCCGACCCATTGTTGAAGACTTTGAAAAAGATAAAGTCGATAATCATATTAAAACCATTCTAACTCATTTTGAAGTTGATTTAAAACCCGAAGATGCTTTTGCATATACGCGAAGCGAAGTCGTAAAACTTAAAAATCAAAATAAGGACGATGAAATCATAAATCACATCATACATAAATATAAAGCTATAGAAGATAAATTTGATTTTGTTTTGGTTGAAGGAAGCGATTTTTCTACCGAAGGCAACATCATAGAATGGGATACAAATATACTGATTGCGAAAAATTTAGGAATTCCTGCTATTTTAATCACTAGCGGAAAAAATAAAACCATCGAAGAATCGGTGAGTAATTTATATATGGCGTTTGATTCTTTTAGAGATAAAGGTGTTGAAGTATTAATGGTAGTTGCTAATAAAGTAGCCCAAGAAGATCGAGATCTTTTAATTACGACTTTAAAAGACAAAATTCCTCATAAAGTTTTATTTGGTGTTATCCCTTCAAATCCTATTTTAGGAAGCCCTACTGTTAAAGAAATTGTACAAGAACTAGAAGGTAAAATACTTTTTGGCGAAAGTCATATAAACAATCAGGTTAACGGGTTTAGTGTTGGTGCTATGCAATTGCGTAATTACTTAACACATTTAAAAAAGGATAGTCTTGTAATCACACCAGGTGACAGAGCAGATATTATTTTAGGCGCTTTACAAGCCAATATTTCGGCCAATTACCCAACACTTTCTGGAATTATACTCACAGGTGGTTTAATTCCTGAACTGCCCATAATTAGACTTATTGAAGGACTTTCTGATGTTATTCCGATTATTTCTGTTGAGGGCGGTACCTTTATGGTAACTAATAAAATCGGCGCTATAAGACCCAGAATATATGCTGAAAACACGGAAAAAATAGTTACTTCGATCCAAGAATTCGAAAAATATATTCCTGTTAACGAAATAACGGAACGCTTAATTACCTTTAAAGCAGAAGGCATAACGCCACGAATGTTCCAGTATAATTTGCTTAAAAGAGCAAAATCTTCAAAAAAACATATTGTATTACCCGAAGGTAGCGATGAACGAATTTTAACCGCAGCTAAATTTTTGGTGGATGCTGATGTAGTAGATCTTACTATCTTAGGAGATATTGAAAAAATTAAAGCGAAAATTGTTAGTTTAGATATAGGATTAGACACCAATAAAATTTCCATCATTGATCCTAAAACATCACCCAATTTTTTAGACTACGCCACTACCCTATTTGAATTGCGTAAACATAAAAATGTAAACTTGGCTATGGCGAAAGATTTAATGGAAGATGTATCGTATTTTGGAACTATGATGGTCCATAAAGGCCATGCGGACGGCATGGTTTCTGGAGCTATACATACTACGCAACATACCATTTTACCCGCATTACAATTTATCAAAACCAAGCCTGGTGTATCTATAGTTTCGTCGGTATTTTTTATGTGTCTACCTAATCGGGTAAGCATTTTTGGTGATTGCGCCATTAATCCAAACCCAACCGCAGAGCAATTATCTGAAATTGCTATTTCATCAGCAGCTACAAGTGCAGCTTTTGGGATAGAACCTAAAATAGCCATGTTGTCATATTCTTCCGGTGCTTCAGGTGTTGGTGAAGATGTAGACCGCGTTCGTAAAGCTACCGAACTTGTAAAAATAAAACGACCAGATCTAAAAGTAGAAGGCCCTATACAATATGATGCCGCTGTAGATATTAAAGTAGGAAAAAGTAAGTTACCCAATTCCGAAGTTGCTGGACAAGCAAGTGTTTTTATTTTTCCAGATTTAAATACAGGTAACAATACGTATAAAGCAGTACAAAGAGAAACAGGCGCTTTAGCTATTGGCCCTATGCTACAAGGTTTAAACAAACCAGTCAACGATTTAAGTCGCGGGTGTACAGTAGATGATATTTTCAATACTGTAATTATTACGGCTATACAAGCTCAAGGATTGTAAGTAAGTATAGATGATAAATTCCAAATGACAAATTCCAATAAAAAAATTATAAATACCAAATAGCGTGAATATACTAATCATAAATTCTGGAAGTTCTTCTATAAAATATCAGTTGATAAAAATGCCTTCGGAAGAAATTAGCTGTGAAGGACTTATAGAACGAATAGGAAGTGCTGACGCTATTTTAAACTACAAAACAGCATCAACCAAAACTTCTGAAATAATAGAAATACTGAATCATAAATCGGGTTTAGAAAAAATTGCCACTTTATTATTAGATCCTGAAAAGGGAGTTATAAAAAATGTTAAAGAAATTGATGCTGTTGGTCATCGTGTGGTTCATGGTGGAAACACACTTTTTAAACCAACTTTAATAGATGCTGCGGTTAAGGAAGAAATAAAATCTTTAATTCCGTTGGCACCTTTACATAACCCTGCAAATTTGGAAGGTATAGAACTTGCGGAACAAGTTTTTAGTCACGCTAAACAAGTGGCAATTTTTGATACTGCTTTTCATCACAGCATACCTACGAAAGCTAAAAAATTCGCCATCCCGAATGAATTTTATATCGAACATAACATTCAAGTGTACGGTTTTCATGGCACGAGTCATAAATATGTATCAGAAAAAGCGATTACCCACTTAAGAAAAGAAAACTCAAAAATTATCACCATTCACTTAGGAAATGGCTGTAGCATGACGGCTGTCGAAAACGGAAAAAGTGTAGATCACTCTATGGGTTTTGCACCTTCAAACGGACTAATTATGGGTACGCGAAGTGGCGATATAGATCATTCTGTTATTCATTATATGGTTCAGAAATTAGGCTATAGTTCAGAAGAAGCAAATACCATATTAATTAAAAAAAGTGGTATGCTTGGCTTAACGGGTTATAGCGATTTAAGAGATATACAAGCTGAAGCCGAAAAAGGGAATGAAGATTGTATGTTGGCTTTGGCAATGAATGCTTACCGAATTAAAAAATATATAGGTGCTTACGCCGCAATTATGAATGGCTTAGATGCTATAATTTTTACGGCAGGCATCGGAGAAAATTCCGCCGTTTTGAGAGAAATGGTCTGCGACGAAATGCAATATTTAGGAATTCAGATAGATAAAATGAAAAATAGTATTAGATCTGTTGAATTACAAGAAATAAACTTAAGCACTTCAAAAGCAAAAATTTTAGTGATCCCTACAAATGAAGAATTAGAAATTGCAAAGCAGACGT
>JANQTG010000081.1:0-2438 GCA_030731855.1 Cellulophaga sp.
ATATTTAACGATTGCTTCATGTTAAAAATTTACTTTTAATGATAGTTTAATGTAAAACAGGACAGTAGCAAAAATGTAACATCATACTTTTGAAGTATTCCTAACGAACACATTTTTGATGTCTTTAAAACCTTATATATTACTTTCTTTTGGTCTACTTAGTTCGCAATTCATAAGCGCCCAAATTACAGGAAAAATTATTGATGCCATTGACAAAGTGCCCTTAGAATATGCAACAGCCGCATTATACCAACAAAAAGATAGTACGCTAATCGCCGGTGTTGTTACCTTAGTAGACGGCATGTTTTCGATAGATGATTTAAAGCCGAACACCTATTATCTAGAAGCTTCTTTTATGGGTTATGATACTCAAACTTTTTCAGATATTATTATTTCTAAAACTCAAACAAAGAAAGATTTAGGTATTATAGCATTAACAATTGGGAATCAATTAAACGAAGTTGAAGTTACTGCAGAACGGGCTACGGTGCTTCATAAAATAGACCGGCAAGTATTTGACGCATCCAAATTTCAGAATAGTTTAGGTGGTAATGCGGTGGACGTGATTCAGAATATGCCTTCTATTTCTGTAGATGGCCTGGGAGCAATAAGCGTTCGCGGAAGTGATGGTTTTGCCGTTTTGATTAATGGAAAACCTATTCAAGGTGATGTAAGTGCAGTCTTAGCTCAAATTCCCGCAAATATGCTAAAATCGGTGGAATTAATTACTGCACCATCAGCAAAGTACGATGCTGAAGGTAAAGGCGGAATTTTAAATATTCTTACCGCTAAAGGCGCTACCAATGGCACTTTTACTCAAATTAACATTCGTGGTGGTTTACCGTCCATCGAGGCTTATGATACCCAAGTACCCGCGCAACGCTACGGAATTGATGCCACGATTAATAAAAGAAGCGATCTATGGAATCTTTCTGCTTCGGCCAGTTTTCAGCGTAACGATAAAACAGGTCGAAGAGAAGGAGAAGTTTTTGTGATTAACGAAGCCGAAAACAAACAGACTTTTTTACCATCAGACGGGGAACGAAGTTTTGACGATATTAGCTATAATGGTAGATTTAGTGTGGACTTTACCCCAACAACTTCCGATAATTTTTCAGTCGGATTTTATGCTGGAAAACGCACCGTTGATCGCCTAGCGGATATTAGTTATTTTGATAATCATGCCGTCTCGCCCATAGGAAGCGACAACCGATTATACACCTTCGAGTACTTTAATAAAAACTTACGAACCCGTAGAGGCGATTTTGTTTTAGGGAGTTTTGATTATGCGCATACTTTTTCCGATGAATCTAAAATATCTAGTTCTATTTTGTACGAATATTCTTTTTTAGGTGGCCCGACAGTCAATGAAAATATTGGTTTAGTAGACCGAAGCTTCATTTTTCAACAAGAATTCAATACCAATGACAATCCGCTAAATGGCTATCGTGTAAATATAGATTATCAATTTAAACCTTTGTCCTTCGGAACTTTGGAAACAGGGTATCAATTTAGAAACTTAGACCACGAGGGCACTTTTATTTACGAGCGTGATGGTGTTTTGGTTCCTGAATTTTCGAGTGATATTAATCTCAAAAGGATCATCCATTCTGGATATACTCAGTTGACCGGCGCTAAAGACAAATGGAATTATGCTGCTGGTTTGCGACTAGAAGCTATGGATCGTGTTTATACGGAAGATTTAGGAACACCTGAACCCGAGGAAACTTTTGATTTTGACTACGTAAAACTGTTTCCCTCGGCTTCTTTAAACTATCAAGCCGATGAAACAACAGCCTTAAAAATGGCCTATAGTCAACGTGTGGAACGCACCACCACTTTAAAAATGAATAGTTTTGCCGAACGTGAACATTCTGAGGTTTTTGAACAAGGCGATAATCAATTACAACCAGAATTTATTGATTTGGTAGAACTCGGAGTCACTAAAAAGATCAATTCGGGAAACTCCATTAACGCCACAGCATATTACCGTCATGTAGATAATGTTATCAACAGAGTAAATACTTTGGCGTATGAAAATAATGGAGCCGTTTTAGATTCTATCATTAACCGAGTATATTCTAATGTAGGCCGAAGTAACGTGATCGGTTTAGAAATAGGAGCAGAGCTAAAACCCACGAATAATTGGTCTAATTTTATTGGCATGAATATCTATAATAATGCTATTGATGGCTTTTTTTAGCTTTGACCACAGAGATGGTGTTACCAGAGCGTACAATGTAGACACGAATGCCACTAATTTTTCTTTGAATTTGAATTCAACCTACTCGTTTTGGGAAAATGCTTCGGTACAGTTCACTTTTAATTACTTATCACAAACCAATACCGCCCAAGGCGAAGACTCGGAGTTTTATTCGCCCAACCTCACCTTTCGAAAGCGATTTTTAGACGATAAACTAACAGCAACGGTTCAATGG
>JANQTG010000081.1:2538-18033 GCA_030731855.1 Cellulophaga sp.
CCTATTATATAGATGCTATTGAGGATAGTACCATTATTTTGTTGGATATTCCCTTCTTTAATGAAATTGCAAAAGTAAATTTAGATTTTAGCATTAAAAATGAACAACTATTGCAAAATCATATTCGTCATTTATATAAACGTGTAAGTCTATTATTAGGAGCTTCTGCTCGAGAACGTTATCTAGATTTTACTAAAATGTATCCTGATATGTTGCTACGAGTTCCACAATGGATGATTGCTTCCTACTTGGGTATTACTCCGGAAAGTTTGAGTAGAGTGCGAAAAGCGCTAGCAAAAGAGAATTTTAAACCAGCATAAAATGCTTGCAAAGAAATCCTTTGATACTTTTTAGTGCCGCTATAAAAAATAGTACTCAATAAATAGGCTTCAATAAAAAGAACTAAAAGTAGGAGAATTTTTTACAATATTTCATATCTTATTTTTTTTAATATCAATGGTTTGTGACTAAAATACGATGAATTCTATATGCTAAAAGTCTAGCGGTATTGATTTCTTATCATAGATCAATGTGTATAATTAGGTATCGCCATAAATTTGTAGAATAATTTAAAAAACATCAAACTCATGAAGACAATAATTCACACCGCAGATAGTAGAGGGCATGCTAACCACGGTTGGTTAAATTCCTACCACAGTTTTAGTTTCGCTAATTATTTTGATCCACAAAAAATTCACTTTGGTGCGCTCCGGGTATTAAATGACGATACGGTAAGTGCAGCTAGAGGTTTTGGCACGCATCCACATAGGAATATGGAAATTATTTCCATACCCTTGGAGGGCGATTTGGAACATAAAGATAGTATGGGGAATACGACGGTTATTAAACAAGGCGATATACAAATTATGAGTGCCGGTACAGGAATTCAGCATAGTGAATACAATAGGAATAAGGATATTCCTGTTCAGTTTTTACAAATTTGGATAGTTCCTAACAAAGAAAATGTTACCCCACGATATGATCAACTATCGATGGCATCACTCCAAAAAGAAAATGAATTTTATCAAGTACTTTCTCCCAACGCAGAAGATCAAGGAATATGGGCGCATCAAGATACTTGGTTCTCTATGGCGGAATTTACTCAAAAAACAGATTTGCAATATAACCTCAAAAAAGAAGGGAATGGCGTTTACTTTTTTGTGCTGGAAGGCGCTGTAAAAATAGCAGATAAAACGTTGAACAAAAGAGACGCCATGGGTGTTTCCGAGACCACATTGGTGGCGATTACTGCTGAAAAAGGCAGCAAAATACTAGCGATAGAAGTTCCCATGATTACACTAAATTAAGATGAAGAAATTACGAAGTATAGAAAAAATAATAAAGCCAGGAACACCACATTTTGTGGGTGATGGTTTTAGAGTACATAATTTTATTCCAGGTTCTTCTACCATGAAGCGCATGGATCCGTTTATTATGATGGATTACAATTCCAAATACAACTTCCCGCCTACGACCGTGCCAAAAGGGGTAGGGGTGCATCCACATAGAGGTTTTGAAACGGTCACGATTGCCTATAAAGGAAAAATTGAACATAATGATAGCGCTGGTGGTGGTGGAATTATCAGTGAAGGCGATGTACAATGGATGACGGCCGCTTCTGGAGTTTTACATAAAGAATTTCACGAAACGGAATGGAGCAAAAAAGGAGGGGAATTCCAGATGGTGCAGCTTTGGGTAAATCTGCCGGCAAAAGATAAAATGTCTAAACCCAAATACCAAGCCATTGCGAATGCTGATATAAAGAAAGTTTTTTTGCCCGATAATGTAGGAATAGTCGAAGTAATTGCTGGTGAATTTCAAGGAGGAAAAGGACCAGCGAATACATTTTCTCCGATTTCTATGTTAAATTTGAAATTAAATAAAGGAGCAAAAGCAAGCTTAAGTTTTCCAACACATTACACCACCTCTTTAGTAATGATTGAGGGTATTGCTATTATTAATGAAAACTCCGAAGCGTTTGAAGATCATTTTGTATTGTTCAACTCAGATGGTGAAACCTTTACGATTGAAGCCACAACAGATTGTGTTATTTTAGTTTTAAGCGGTGAGCCATTAAATGAACCCATCGCCGCACATGGCCCTTTTGTAATGAATACACAACAAGAGCTAATTGAGGCTTTTGAGGATTATAACACGGGTAAATTTGGGAGTTTAAACTAAAGACCATTAAATTAAGAGTGACTCATTTTGTATGAGTCACTTTTAAATTATATTGAATTAATATCTCAACACGCTTGTCCATACCTTTCGAAAAAACAAGATTATGGAAAAGATACTCGTGGTCGGAGCAACTGGCACCACCGGAAAAAAAATTGTACAACTATTAAAATCATCTACTTATTTTGAACCCATTGCGATGGTTCGAAAAGAAAGTCAGGTAGGTCAGTTTTCAGAGCAAAAAATTAAAACGGTATTGGCTGATTTGGAAGGTGATGTTTCGCTTACCACCATAAATATTGATAAAGTAGTTTTTGCAGCCGGCTCAGGAGGCAAAAAAGTAGTGGAAATAGATCAAGAAGGCGCCAAAAAAATGATTGACGCCTCAAAAAATAATAATATCAAAAAATTTGTGATGCTCAGTTCTATGGGCGCCGATCAACCCGAAAAAGCTTCTGAACTACGAGAATATTTAAAAGCAAAGCACAATGCGGACGAATATTTGAAACAAAGTAATCTGCCTTATGCCATTGTAAGGCCTGGCGCTTTAACAAATAATCAGGGCAATAATAAAATCGAGATTGGAAGTCATCTGAATAAAAGCGGTTTCATTAGTAGAGAGGATGTTGCGCAAGTTTTAACAAGAATGTTACATGATGATGCAGCGCTGAATACAAGTTTTGAGATTCTCTCTGGTGACATGTTGATCGGAAAAGCGCTAGACAGTATAAGTAATCATTAATAAAATAGTTTTAAACTTTAAGAAGACAGCAAATGAATCATACAATACAAGTAAAAAAAATAGAAAATATAACGCATAACGTATTACGTTTGATAACGGATAAACCAAAAGGCTTTAACTTCACTCCTGGGCAAGCTACAGAATTAGCCATAGATAAAGACGGACTAAGAGATGAAAAAAGACCTTTTACTTTTACGAGCCTACCA
This sequence comes from Cellulophaga sp., assembly GCA_030731855.1. Classification (GTDB taxonomy): domain Bacteria; phylum Bacteroidota; class Bacteroidia; order Flavobacteriales; family Flavobacteriaceae; genus Cellulophaga. Next base: position 5,665 of record JANQTG010000081.1, read on the forward strand.
GAAGATAATGAGCTAGAATTTACTATAAAAATATATCCTTCACACGATGGTGTTACTGACGAATTAACCAATTTACAAATAGGGGACACCTTACTAATGGGCAATGCTTGGGGCGCCATTGAGTATCAAGGAGAAGGAACATTCATTGCAGGTGGCGCTGGTATAACCCCTTTTATTGCTATTTTGAAGGATTTGAACAGAAAAAATAAATTAGCAGGTCATCAATTAATTTTTGCAAATAAAACAGAGAAAGACATAATCTATAAAGATAATTTAAAAGCTTGGTTAGGTAAAAACTTCCATAACATCTTATCCGAAGAAAAAACGGAACTACACGCTCATGGAAGAATTGATAAGGACTTTCTTCAGAAACAAAATTTAGATACTGCTAAAAAAGTGTATTTGTGCGGTCCACCACCAATGATGAAAGCTTTACAAACTGATCTTTACGCAATGGGGCTTTCTAAAAAACAATTAATTGCGGAAGATTTGGCATAAACTTACACCTTTACAAGCACTAAGATTACTATAGATATAGGTTTAATTGCCTAGTATATTGTATTTTTAGGTAATGAAAGTCTCAACAATAATTTTAATCTTATTATGTATGTATCAAGATAAATCCACTATTTTATATGATAGTAAAGACCAAAATAATAAGCGCAAGTGGTTTGTTGTTGATGATGGCGTTATGGGTGGTTTATCCCAAGGTGCTATAAAGTTAAATGATGCTGAAAATTTAGAATATTCAGGAACGGTAAGAACAGAAAATAATGGAGGATTTTCCTCAATCCGCTGTAGTTTCAACACCGTCGACGCTTCTAAGTTTAATTTTATCGTTTTAAAAGTAAAAGGTGATGGTAAAAATTATCAATTCAGAATAAAGGATGATAAATTTAATCGTTACTCTTACATTACAATTTTCAAAACTTCTGTAGAGTGGGAAACTATTAAAATTAAATTGACAGATTTTTATCCCAGCTTTAGAGGCAACAGATTAAACAGGCCAAATTATAATGGCAAACAAATGGAAGAAATAGCGATTTTAATTGGCAATAAAACAAAAGAAAGTTTTTTGATAGAAATAGAAAAAATATTTCTGGAATAAGAAAGAAAAAGAATCAATTGTAAAAATCAAGTTTTTAGGATTTTTAATAGCAATTTATGTTATGAGTATCTCTACACAGGTAAGGCTTAACCAATATTTAAGGCTAATTTAATCAAAAGTGCTACAACAAAATATGAAGTACGATTTTAAGTACCCCTAAAATATTAAAAACTTTTTACAGACTATTACAGTAACTTTTAATGCTAAAGCATTAAAAACTGACTCTAATGTTATTATTTGTTTAATGTTCTGTTAAATAAGTTAAACAATTAAATATTTATGTTACCTTGCAAGTAATTAAAAAACTAAAAAACACATTATGAGAACTTTTAAAACATTAAGTATTTTAGCTTTAGCAGGAACATTATTTATGTCTTGTGGCGAAACAAAAAAAGAAGCTACAGAAGAAGTTAAAGAAGAAATGGCAGAATTAGAGACTAAAATTGAAGAAGTACAAACACCAAACATTGTTGGAGTTGCTGCTGGAAATGAAAATTTTTCAACTTTAGTTGCTGCGGTTAAAGCTGCAGGATTAGTAGAAACTTTAAGTGGTGACGGACCATTTACTGTATTTGCACCTACAAATGATGCTTTTGCAAAATTACCAGCTGGAACGGTAGAATCTTTATTGAAGCCAGAAAGTAAGGGTACTTTAACGGCAGTTTTAACGTACCATGTAGTATCAGGAAACTTTAGTGCTTCAGCAGTTATCGAAGCAATTAACAGTAACAATGGCAAATTTACTGTAACAACTGTTCAAGGTAATGATATTACTTTATCTTTAAGTGACGGAAAAGTAATGTTAACAGATGCAAAAGGTGGTATGGCGACAGTAGTTATCGCTGATGTTGCCGCTTCAAATGGAGTAATCCACGCGATTGATACGGTAGTAATGCCAGAATAATATTTTTTATTTTTTAAAAGCCATTACAATTCCATTGTAATGGCTTTTTTGTACAAATAATTTAAGAAGAACAGTCTAAAAAGTGAAATACTTTACTTAATTTTAGAAAAAATAACGTAACAAAAAACAAATGAATTACTTTACTATAGCACTTCAAATCATTGTTTCTTTTAGTATTCTAAATGTATGGTTAATACAGTATAATAAACCAACACAATGGCGTGGAGGAAATGCTAAGACTATAGTGGAAGAATTTAAAGTATATGGACTTTCTGTTTGGATGTGTTATGTTATTGGTGCCTTAAAAGTAGGTTTAGCTATAGCACTTTTGGCATCAATATGGTATCCAGAGGTACAACAAATAGCAGCTTTAGGTTTAGCGGCGCTGCTTTTAGGATCTATAGTGATGCACTTAAAAATTAAAGATCCCTTAAAAAAATCGTTTCCTGCGCTTCTATTTTTTGTGATGTGTTTAGTTATCGCTTATCCACTCTAATTAAATCCTTAAAGCTTTAAGGTATCAATAGCCATTGCTGAAAAGCAATATAGGCATTAAGTATAGCATAAAACAATGCAGGAGTAGATTGTACTACAGAATCTTTTATTTTTAATCGTACTCCAAAGCCCAATAACATTAGTAAAGATAAACAAGAAGCTGAAATTAAAACTAGTAGTGAATTGTAATAGTATCCAATTACAAGCCCCACTCCTCCTAAAAGCTGTAAAACTCCCACTAAATTTCGTTGTTTTTCTAAGCCATAGCGCAGAAATTCTATTTTCATTCGAGGGGCTAAAAAACAACCAACTCCGAAGAAAATAAAAGATATAGCAGAAAAGAAAATTAAAAAAGTAAATAGATTCATAACGAGCATAAAGATACTTGAAATCTGGGTAGTATGGGTGAAAATTTTATACTATCCAACGTGTAAAATGAAGTTTAATTTACAATATTCATTATTTTTGTACCATGGAAAAAGCTAAGGTAAAAATTGCCATCGTCGGTGCAGGAATTAGTGGTTTAATTGCGGCAAAAGTTTTAGAAGAAAATGGGTATTCTCCAACAATTTACGAAAAAACAGCAAATGCTGGCGGTCGATTAAAAACAGACGTAGTAAATGGTTACCTACTAGATCATGGGTTTCAAGTACTTTTAGATGCCTATCCGATGGCGCAGAAATACTTAGATTTGAAAAAATTAGAACTGCAAAAGTTTCTTCCTGGTGCTGTTATTTTTCAAAATGGAAAGCAACAAACCATAGGGGATCCGCTGCGAGATTTCTCACTTTTAATACCAACCTTAACTTCATCTATTGGGAATTTAAAGGATAAATGGAAAATAATGCGATTGAGTGCCGCTGTCAAGAAAAAAACAATTGACGCGATCTTTATTGAAAAAGAAATAACCACGAAGGCTTTTTTAGAACAACAGGGCTTTAGTGCCGCTATGATTACCAAATTCTTTAAACCTTTTTTTAGCGGTATTTTTTTAGAACCAGATTTAGTCACATCAAGCCGAATGTTTCAATTTGTATTTAAGATGTTTGGCGAAGGTTTTGCCACACTCCCTAAAAACGGAATCTCAGCAATTGTAACACAATTAGTAGCGTCACTTTCTACGACTAAAATAGCGTACAATTCGGCAACAAAAAGTATTACGGATCATAAAATATTCTTTGAAGACGGAAACGAAGAAAGCTTTGACTATGCGATTATTGCTACGGAACCAAATTTTTATACTCCAAAACCAGTCTTAAAAAAAGTAGCTTGGAAGCCTTGTGATGCTTTATATTTTACTGCTCAAAAACGAATTATAGACAAAGCATTAATTGGTTTAGTGGCTGATGAAGATGCGTTAATTAATAATATTTTCTATCATACTAGTTTAGAAACTGGTGGTATTGCCAAACATGAGCTACTTTCGGTTACGGTGGTAAAAGATCACCAATTTTCAAAAGATGCACTAATTAAAAAGGTTTTACAAGATTTAGAAAAATATTGTGGGATAACAGGGCTTTCTTTTCTTCAACATTATGCTATTCCTAAAGCACTACCTGAGCTTAAAATTCTAAAAAATAGACTAGACATTGAGGATATAAAACTTAGTGAAACTATTTTTCTAGCAGGAGATTATCTTTTAAATGGTTCTTTAAATGCTGCGATGATTTCAGGAGAAACAACTGCGCTATCTTTAATACAATCATTAGAAAATAATGATAATGCAAAAAATAATATTATTTAAAGCTAACTTCATAATACATAGGATTCTGAGATTTATATTTTAGTATTAACACTTTATTTTTTGTACATTAACAAATAGGTTTTTTACTCAAAAAAATTTTTGTAAGGTAATTATTACGGGTTATTTAGGTAACAAGGTTTTAAAAAATACCTTATTTTTCAAAGGAGTATTAAAAAAAAACTAATCTGTTTTATGCAAAAACTAGACTTCTCAGCTTACGAAACCAAGGGTTTTTATGACGAAATGTTCGATGAAAACAAACAGGTAAGACCCAATTACAAATTATTTTTAGAACGATTAGAAAAAATTGGGCATAAAAAGCTAAATAGCCTTCAACATGCCACCGATAGAGCGCAGCTTTCTTTAGGTATGACCTTTAATGTATATAATGACAATCAAGGTGTAGAGCGAATTTTGCATTTAGATATTATTCCTAGAATAATTGGGAATAAGGAATGGATTTTTCTCGAAAAGGGTTTGCAACAAAGGATAAAAGCACTGAATTTATTTATTCAAGATATTTATAACGATCAGAAAGTATTGAAAGATAAAATTATTCCGAAAGAAATGATTTTTTCAAGTATTTCTTATCTAAAGGAGCTAGAAGGTTTTACGCCTCCAAAAGATATTTGGTGCCATATAACAGGTTCTGATTTAATCAAAGGTGGCGATGGCAATTACTATGTTTTAGAAGACAACTTACGTTGCCCTTCTGGCGTATCGTATATGCTAGAAAACAGGGAGATTTTAAAAAGAACATTTCCTGAATTGTTTGAAAAGCTAGATGTAAAACCAGTGTACAACTACACACATATTTTACGAGACACCTTGGAGTCGCTTACAGACATTGAAAAACCTACGGTAGTGGTGTTAACGCCTGGAACCTTTAATGCGGCTTATTTTGAGCATTCGTATTTGGCACAACAAATGGGAGCAGAGTTAGTTGAAGGCGGGGATTTAATTGTAAAAAATGATAAGGTCTACATGATTACTACGCATGGTTTACAACGGGTAGATGTAATTTACCGTCGTGTTGATGACGATTTTATAGATCCCCTAGTTTTTAATAAAAACTCTCTTTTAGGGTGTCGTGGTTTATTTGGCGCATATCTTAAAGGTAATGTTACTCTAGTAAATGCCCCAGGAACCGGCGTAGTAGATGATAAAGCCGTGTACGCTTATATTCCAAGAATTATAAAATATTACTTAGGAGAAGAAATGATTTTGCCCAATGTACAAACATACATTTGCGATGAAGAATCGGATAGAAAGTATGTGATCGAAAACATTCATAATTTGGTAGTAAAACAGACGGATGCTTCGGGAGGTTACGGAATGTTGATTGGTCCTAAATCAACCAAAAAAGAACAACAAGAGTTTGTAGCTAAAATAAAAAATAATCCAAGAAATTATATTGCCCAACCCATGATTAATTTGTCTAGAGTGCCCACCATTGCAGACAACACTATCGAAGGGCGCCATGTAGATTTACGACCTTATGCACTTTATGGTGATACCATAAAAATAATACCAGGAGCGCTCACAAGGGTGGCATTAAAAAAAGGATCCATTGTGGTTAATTCTTCACAGGGTGGTGGCAGTAAAGATACATGGGTGTTAAACAGTTAAATTAAAAATTATGCTTGGCAGAGTAGCAAATACAATATATTGGATGAATAGGTACCTCGAACGTGCAGAAAATTATGCACGCTTTATGGATGTAAATTTTAATTTATCGCTAGAATTACCTCCTAACGAAACAGAACAATGGAAACCTCTCGTAGCGATCACAGGCGATTGGAAATTATTTCAATCCCTTTATTCCGACTTAGAAAAAAATAAGGTTATCCATTTTCTTACTTTCGATGAGAATAACCCAAATTCGATTTGCAATTGTATTTCGAATGCTCGCGAAAATGCTAGGGCTATCAGACCTGAGATAACTAAGGAAGTTTGGGAGCAAATTAATGCCTTATATTATATGGTTAAAGATGGTTCTGAAAAGAAAACCTTTACAGATAATAATTTAAGGAGCTTTTTTAGCGAAATTAAAAAAGGGTGTCAACTTTTGTATGGTATGTATGATGCTACCATGTCTAGAAATGAAGCTTGGCACTTTGGTAAATTAGGACAGGCGATAGAACGCGCAGATAAAACATCGCGTGTTTTAGATGTTAAATACCATCTATTACTGGGTTCTCCAAAAGATATAGGCTCTTCTTTAGATTTAATACAATGGGCAGCATTACTCAAATCTGTAAGTGCTTATGATATGTATCGAAAAAAATACGGAAAACTAACCGCTTCGGATATAGCCCAATTTTTAATATTAGATACAACATTTCCACGCTCAATCTTGGCTTGTTTAATAAGGGCAGAAAGATCCCTAATTAGTCTTTCTGGCAGCTCTTTTGGGTTTAATAATTTAGCTCAAAAACAATTAGGAAGTCTAAAATCACAACTAGAATATGTAGCTATTGAAGATATTATTAAGACTGGTTTGCATGAATACCTTGATGATATTCAACAAAAACTAAATAGCATTTCAACAGCTATTTATGATTCTTTCTTTTCTCTCGAAAATCAGGTAAATAGTTAAATAAAAATGCTTTCAAATAAATAGGTACTTTACATGAAATTTAAAATTATTCATACCACCGAGTACCTTTTTAATTCTGAAATATTTTTAGAGCCTCACGTTCTTAGGTTTCGTCCAAGAATAACGCCTTATGTAAATGTTATAGATTTTTCATTAACAATTTTATCGGCCCCTGAAGGAAATAAAATTATGGAAGATGAAGAAAACAATGTGGTAGATTTTTGTTGGTTTAGCGGGATGACAGAAAGTTTAAAGATAAGGGCTCAGAGCGTTCTAGAAACGAAAGAGTTTAATCCGTTTAATTTTATTTTGTTTCCAGAAACTTTTAATCAGATTCCTTTTTACTATTCATTGCAGCAACAAAAATTATTATTTTCATCCTTAGAAAAACAAATATTAGCGGAAGACTTAATCGATTATAGAAATAGAGTACTTAAAGCTGCGAATAGTGATACTATTGCCTATTTAACTCAATTAACCTATCAAATACACCAAGATTTTAGTGTGGAGTACCGAGAAGATGGGCCGCCATTAGCACCAAATACCACATTTCAACTTAAAAAAGGCTCTTGCAGGGATCTTGCTTGGATGCAAATTAGTTTATTACGCGAGCAAGGTATAGCTGCCCGTTTTGTAAGCGGCTATTATTATTTTGATATGGATGCACCTCAATATGAACTACACGCCTGGTTAGACGTATTTTTACCAGGAATTGGGTGGTTAGGCTTAGATCCAAGTCATGGTATTTTAACAGGTAATACCCATTTTCCCTTAGCATCTAGTGCCATTTCTGAAAATACTATGCCTGTCTCTGGTGGTATTCGAGGGAGTGCTTCATCGCAATTAATTACAGCACTTAGTATTGAGAAAATGTAATTAAATAGGCTACATTTGTTTACAAGTCTATCTTATGAAAGTATTTCAATGTGGCCATTGTAACCACTCCGTTTATTTTGAAAATTACTCGTGTGAAAATTGCGGACACTTAACTGGTTATAGAGATAGTGACAGAAAAATGATCACTTTTGATCCTTTTGCTTCGCGCTTAATTTCAGATCAAGAGCAATTAGCCTATAAATATTGTAAAAACAAAGATTTTTATGTGTGTAATTGGCTAATTGATCAGCATAATCCTCAAGAATACTGTAATGCCTGCCAACTGAACAGAACTATACCCGACCTTTCTGATGTAGAAAATTTTGAAAAATGGCAAAATCTAGAAGTGGCAAAGCACCGATTGGTATATCAACTTCAAAAAATTGGTTTAGCTTTATTTACAAAAAAAGATGATGAAAACGGCTTGTGTTTTGACTTTGTGGCGCAACAAAACGATCCGAGTTTAATGACAGGTCATGCCGATGGGGTAGTTACCATACTTTTAAGAGAGGCAGATTCTGTACAACGTGAACAAATAAGAAAGCAATTATTTGAGCCCTACCGTACTTTAATTGGTCATTTACGGCATGAAGTAGGTCACTATTTTTGGGATCGATTGGTGTATAGAAGTCCAGAAGCGCTAGCTGAATTCAGAACCATTTTTGGAGATGAACAAACCAATTACGCCGACGCTTTAAAGGAATATTATAAAGTTGGAGCGCCAAACAATTGGCAAGACTCATTTATTAGTAAATATGCCACTTCGCATTCATGGGAAGATTGGGCAGAAACTTGGGCACATTACTTACATATTATGGATATGGTAGAAACAGCCTATTTTTTTGGTTTAAATGTTAAACCAATAGAATACATTAAAGATATGCAGGCAAAAGTGACTTTTGATCCGTATACTATTTTTGATTTTGATAAAATACTGGCAACCTGTGTTCCCTTATCTTTTGCTGTAAATAGTATTAATAGGGCTATGGGAGTCCCAGATGTATATCCGTTTGTTATTTCCCAACCCGTTGTTCAAAAATTAAAGTTTATTCATAGATTACTTTGGTCAAAACTATAAGCTACTGCTTTATTTAAAAAATACTTAATTCGGAGTCAGTAGTAACTTCTTCTAAGAGTTTCATTCCTTTATAAGAATTTCCATTAGGGTTTAGTTTCGGACTCCAAACAGCAATGGTATAATTTTTTGGATATAAGGCTACAATACCACCACCTACGCCGCTTTTTCCTGGTAAGCCAACTCTAAAGGCAAATTCACCCGATTCGTCATAAAACCCACACGTTAGCATCAAAGCATTTATACGTTTCGTCATACTTTTACTAATAATTTTTTTATTATCCTTTAAAGTGCGCCCTCCATTGGCCAAAAAAGAAAAGGTATGTGATAATTCTTTACAACTTAATTCTATTGAACACATATCAAAATAAAAATCTAACACTTCGTCAGGTTCATTTTTAATATTCCCATAAGATTTTATGTAATTACATAGCGCTACATTTCTATACCCAGTTGCTTTTTCAGAATCTGCAATTTTATCAGAATACGTCAGATCGGGCAAACCACTTAATTCTCTTATAAAATCAAGAAACTCTTGTTTTGCATTTTTTAAATGCGTAATTAAAATATCACAAACCACAATCGCCCCAGAATTTACAAAAGGGTTTCGCGGAATACCTTTATAGGTTTCAAGCAATAAAAGGGAGTCAAACTTAGTACCCGAAGGTTCTACATCAACTCGTTGCCAAATTTTCTCACCCAAAATTTTATAGGCCAAGGTTAAAGAGAGCACTTTTGCGATACTTTGAATAGAAAATTTTTCTAAGTTGTTACCGAGTCCAAAATTAGTACCGTCAAGTTTCGTCATGTGTACACCAAACATTGCGGGATCAACATACGCTAACTCTGGAATATAGGTCGCAACTTCACCCTTATCTTTTCGTGATTTTGTTAAGGTATATGCGTTCTCAATAATTTTCTTGTAGATCGATTCCATGAAGTTTTTATTAGCAAAAATAGGTTATTCAAGATGTAGTTAATTCGTAACCTTGAAAATAAAGTGTAAAATTGAACGCAAAAAAGCTAAAAAACGAATTAGGCTACTAATAAGCCATCATTCCCTGTAAAAGTCTGACTATCTTTGCCAAAAATTATTTTATGTCTCAAAAGTTTTCAAAGTTAGGCGTTAGCGAAGCATTTCAAAAAAGTCTGGCTGATTTAGAAATAATGGTACCTACAGATATTCAGGTAAAAACTATTCCTCTAGTACTGACAGCGAAGAAAGATATTGTTGCTTTAGCCAAAACAGGAACAGGAAAAACTGCTGCTTTCGGATTGCCGTTATTACAATTAATACAGACAGAGTCCAATCAAATACAAGTGGTTATTTTAGCACCAACACGAGAATTAGGACAACAGATTTATGCGAACTTAGTCTCTTTTTCAAAATATAGTCCAGCAATTAAAATAGCTTCTATTTGCGGAGGAACACCCATAAAGCCTCAAATTGAACTGCTAAAAGATACCATACATGTTGTGGTAGCAACACCAGGACGTTTGGTAGATTTGATTCAAAAAAAAGCTATCAATCTTAAAAATGTAGGCTATTTAGTATTAGATGAAGCAGATGAAATGGTGACAGCGTTAAAGCAAGATTTAGACCCCATTGTAGCTGAATTACCAGAAAGCCGAAGAACTTTATTATTTACGGCAACCATGCCAGGTGCCATAAAACAATTGGTGCAAAACTACTTGAATAAAAATGTGATGCACTTAGAAGCCGATATGGAAACTATTGGTCATCAAGGCATCGATCATCAGTATATTGTAGTAGAACCTATTGAAAAATTAAATGTTTTACTTCATTTTTTAAGTTCACGTGAAGGCGAACAAGGTATTATTTTCTGTAAAACTAAAGCAGCCGTCAATAAGTTAGCTAAAAATTTAGCGATCAATAAATTCTCGTCGGGAGCACTTCACGGTAGCCTAACTCAAGCGATTCGAGATCGGGTTATGGGTCAGTTTAGAGACGGACATTTAAAGATTTTAGTCGCTACCGATTTAGCTTCGCGAGGTATTGATGTAAAAGACATCGCCTATATCATTAATTATCACCTACCAGAAACCTATGATTTGTATGTGCATAGGAGTGGTAGAACGGCTAGGGCAGGAGCAGGTGGACTTTCACTAAGCATTATTCAACAAGAAGAAGTGGTAGATATTCCTGATTTTGAAAAAGAATTAGGTATTAAATTTCATAAAATTAAAAAGGCAGATTCGGCAAGTATAGAAGAAAATAACGCACTTTTATGGGCAACAAAAATATTTAAAACAAAGCCTAACAGAGAGGTCTCTGAAGATTTTAAAAACAAAGTTAAAACCATTTTTCATCATTTAACAAAAGAAGAGCTAATCGAAAAAGTATTGGCAAATCATCTGGAGCAAAATTTGAGTGTGCTACCTAAAGAAGCATCATTAGCACCCAAGAAAAAGAAGTAAGCATGGCGGAACAAATGAAATCTCAATCGGAAATATTAGAAAAACTCAATATTTCGACTTTAAACCCGATGCAAATTGAAGCCTTGGAAACCATCCCAAAAACGGCCAATACCATTTTATTGTCACCCACTGGAACAGGGAAGACCCTTGCTTTTGCTTTGCCTTTACTAGATAGTTTAGATCCTGATTGTGAAAATATTCAGGCCTTAATTTTAGTTCCTTCTCGAGAACTGGCTATTCAGATTGAGCAAGTAATTCGGAATATGGGTGCTGGCTATAAAGTGAATGCCGTGTATGGCGGTCGGGCAATGGCTAAAGATAAAATAGAATTAAAACACGCACCCGCTATTTTAATCGGAACTCCAGGCAGAATTAACGATCATTTTGCCAACGAACGATTTACGAAACAAGATATTAAAACCTTAATTTTAGATGAATTCGATAAATCTTTAGAAATAGGCTTTGAAGACGAAATGCGAGAAATCATTAAAGATTTAACGGCATTAAATAAACGCATATTAACTTCTGCAACACAAGGCGTTAGTATTCCTGAGTTTGTCGGTTTAAGCAATCCTACAACGATTAATTATTTACATACAAAAACGACAACATTAACTATTAAAACACTAATTTCTCCCGATAAAAATAAACTGAATACCTTACTAGAATTACTCCATCATTTGGGGAATCAACAAGGAATTATTTTTTGTAATTTAAAGGACAGTATTCAGACGGTTAGCGATTTTCTTACGAAACACAACATTCCGCATGGAAATTTTAATGGCGGTATGGAACAAAAAGATCGAGAACGTTCTTTACTGAAATTCAGAAATGGTACCTATCCTTTATTGATTGCAACGGATTTGGCTGCTAGAGGTATTGATGTACCGGAAATGGAATTTATTATTCATTACGAGCTGCCCATTCATAAAGAAGAATTTATCCATAGAAATGGCCGAACTGCAAGAGTAAAAGCGGAGGGGACTGCGTATGTTTTGAAATGGAAAGATCAAGCTTTACCTGAGTTTATCGAACAAACCGCTATTGCTGATATTTCAAATCAACCTAAACTAAAACCTGTGTATTGGGAAACCTTATTTATTTCTGGTGGCAGAAAAGATAAAATCTC
>JANQTG010000081.1:18133-19993 GCA_030731855.1 Cellulophaga sp.
AAAGTATTAAGTACAAAGTATTAAGTATTAAGACCATGAAAAATACGAAATTAGAGGTACGAAATAAGAAAGTATTAAGTACAAAGTATGAAGTATTAAGACTGAACAAATATGAAATAAATTTATTCGGTAATGTTTATGTTAGCAATCTCGAAAATGAAATAAAATGTCAGTTCGAGTGAAACCCTGAAAGAGGTTTTGTATCGAGAACATATAAAAAATATAGGATTATCTTAAAATCTAATATTGGGAATCACTTAAATTTAAAAAATAACAAATCATCACAAAAAAATAAACTCACCAAAATTGAGCACCGATAAACCACTAATAACATCTGAAGAAATTGATAAATGCATTGCTATTTTAGCACAATTAGTGGCGCACACCGATCAGATTTTTGATATTCCAATCGAGCAAAGAACGGAATTGCTCAAGGTTACAGGTCAGTTTTCTAGACCCAACAGAGACGAATTTTCTCGACGAAAAAAAGATGCTCAGAAGGCTAGCAAACGCAAACAAGATAAAAGAGATCGGGTAGCTCGAAAAGATACTGGGATTCGAAATGCACGAGAAGCACATATTTTTACAGCTCCAAAACTATTACAAGCCGCTGATTTAGCAAATAAAGTAGAGCAAGAACTTGAAATTGCTCGCAATTGCTACGTTTGTAAAACATCCTTCAATAAATTACATCACTTTTACGATACCATGTGCACGGAATGTGGCGATTTTAACTATGCAAAACGTTTTCAAACCGCCAATGTAAAAGGACAAGTTGCGGTTATTACGGGTTCTCGCTTAAAAATTGGTTATCATATCACTTTAATGCTTTTGCGCGGTGGTGCTACCGTAATTGCAACTACTCGTTTTCCGGTAGATTCCGCTTTACGTTTTTCTAAGGAGCCGGACTTTATGGAATGGGGACATCGCCTTAAAATTCACGGCTTAGACTTACGCCATATTCCCAGTGTTGAGATTTTCTGTAATTTCATAGAACAGCAATACGATCATTTAGATATTTTAATCAACAATGCCGCGCAAACGGTACGAAGACCTGCTGGTTTTTATCATCATTTAATGGCAAATGAAGAACAGCCAATCGCTTCGCTCCCAAAATTTGCGCAAGAATTATTACAAGATCATGCCAGTTGTTTACAAGAATTAGCAACGCTAACGTCCTCTGCATCTTCTAATCAGAATATGCCAGTAACTTGGCACGGTCCTGAACCAGGAATCGGATTGCGAGCTTCTGCAAAATTATCTCAAATTCCCTATAGTTTTGATAAAGCTTTGGTGGCAAAGGAAGTGTTCCCAGAAGGGGAATTAGATGCCGATTTACAGCAAATCGATTTACGAAATACCAACAGTTGGCGCTTAAAACTTGGCGAAATAGAAACTACAGAAATGATTGAAGTGCAGCTTGTAAATGCTGTTGCGCCTTTTGTCTTATGTAACCGCTTGGCGGAGGTCATGAAAAAGAATCCTACAGGACAAAAACATATTATTAATGTAACTGCCATGGAAGGCAAGTTTCACAGGGCTTTTAAAGAATCGCGCCATCCGCACACCAATATGGCGAAAGCGGCTCTAAATATGCTCACGCATACCGCTGCTGGTGATTTAGCAAAGCAAGGTATTTTTATGAACGCCGTTGACACAGGTTGGGTCACGGACGAAGACCCGGCTGCTTTAGCTAAAAAGAAACAAGAAGAACAAGACTTTCAACCGCCTTTAGATATTGTGGATGGTGCAGCAAGAGTATTAGATCCACTTTTTGATGGTATCAATACAGGCAAACACTGGTCAGGCAAATTCTTAAAAGACTATTTTCCAATTGATTGGTAAGTTTGTGTCGAATGT
>JANQTG010000082.1 GCA_030731855.1 Cellulophaga sp.
ATAGAAATTGGTCCAGGAACGGGAGTTTTAACCAAATATCTTTTAAAAGAATCCATTGATTTGGTGGCCATGGATCTTGATTCAGAATCTATTAGCTACTTAAACCATAGTTTTTTATTAGAGCATCCTGAATTTATTGGTAGAAAAAATAAATTTCAAGTACTAGAAGCCGATTTTTTAAAGTTTGATGTAAGCACCTTATTTGGGGACGAACAATTTGCAATTACCGGTAATTTTCCGTATAATATTTCCACACAAATAGTTTTTAAACTTATTGAACTAAAACATTTGGTTCCAGAATTTACAGGAATGTTTCAGAAAGAAGTCGCCGCTCGAATTTGTGAAAAAGAAGGCAATAAAACTTACGGTATTATGTCGGTTTTAGTGCAAGCTTCGTACGATGCTGAATACTTATTTACCGTGCCTCCGACTGTTTTTAATCCGCCCCCGAAAGTAGAATCTGGCGTTATACGATTAACGCGAAAAGAAAATCAAAATATAGGCTGTGATGAAAAACTGCTTTTTAAAGTGGTAAAAACAGCGTTTAACCAACGTAGAAAAACACTTCGGAATAGTTTAAAAACCTTTAACCTCTCTGATAATCTCAAAGAAGATACTATCTTTGATAAACGTCCTGAACAATTGTCGGTAGCAGATTTTATTGAGCTGACGAATACTATTGAAAATGATACCGTTTAAACTTACAGAAGAACTTATAGATAATATTGAAACCCTCATTGCTACTCAAAGCGATGCGGACTTGTCAATACTTTTAGATGAGATTCACTTTGCTGATGTTGCTGAAATTGTTAATGAACTTTCAGAAAAAGATGCTACCTATTTATTCAAGCTTTTAGACAGCGATAAAACATCTGATATTTTAACGGAATTAGATGAAGATGTTCGCGAAAATATTTTAGGAAACCTCTCTGCTAAAGAAATTGCCGAAGAGCTCGATGAATTAGATACCGATGATGCTGCTGATATTATTGGTGAACTTCCTAAAGAAATGGTTCAGAAAGTTATTTCTGAAATTGAAGATCG
>JANQTG010000083.1 GCA_030731855.1 Cellulophaga sp.
AGCCGCCTTCCCCACGAGAACTACCATTTACAATTACTGTGTTGTGTGCCGCCCAAATTCGAGAATAATTTTCATGAATATCAACTTGGTATCTACCTCTACCATTATCTACGCCTAAAACTTGACCTTTGCCGTACAATTCTATATTCATCCCTTCTGCATGACCGTGAACCATGTGTGCGCCGCCCACAAAAGCCATTAAGCCATCTTCTGGTTTATTCGTTTGGCTTAAATTACGTTGCAAAAAAATACCTGCATGTACTAGTTGTTCTGTTCTTGGAAGTTCAAAGGAATTCATCTTTGAAGGTACCTCAAAACCATGAAGTAAAATGGACTCCATACCTTTTCTTTTATAATTACCTTCTTCTATTGCACGCCGTAATAAAGGACCAAAAGTATTGGTGACTTTCTCTAAATCATCCATTTCGCCTAACAGATAAGCATCTTCATAGCTTTCATATTCTGGCTTTCCTTTTCTATGACCATCGCCCCAGCGAATAATTTCATCGTTTGGATAAACCAAATAATCCAATACCGGCAACGAAAACAAAATATTAACATACTTTTCTCCCAAACGCAATGAGGGATCATACTTATTTACAATCAACATTAACCTCGTTAAAATAATCGAAACATGATTTAGATATTGCGAAGTTTCTGGCCAAATATCGCCTTCATTTTTATAGTTTTTTGCCAGAATTGGTAAGGCATCTTGATTTTCTGTACTTTTGGTTAAAAAGAAATCTAACAGTTTTTCTCTTTCTTTTTTATCCTCCATCACTAAAGCGTTATAGACCAAACTAGGTGCTTCTAAAACCGGATGATTAGAATTAGTTTGTCCATAATTGATGGTAATATCTGCATAAGTTCGGAAAACCTGCTGTGCTTTTTCTAGTGGAAAATCTATTTTGGATTTTTTAAAAAGATCATAAGGCTTTCCCCCTTTTTTTAGATATGCTGCGGTAAAATCGTAGATCAGCGGCACTTTATCGCCAATTTCACGAACTTCTCTAAAACCATCATAAGGGAATAACCAACCGCCTCTACCCTGCCAATCGGATACGTTGGATTGGAGCACACTGTGCGTAAAAGCATTTAAAATATCAATAGCACATTGCGCATATTTTTCATCCTCGGTAAGGTAATAGGCCATCCCAGCATCCACCCCAATTTGCAAATATCGCTGTAATTCGCGCCCATGTATCCATTCTTCATCAGTAGCATTATCCAAATTGTGCTGCTTTCCATTTTCAAGGTGATACGTATGGTGAAAAGGAGGAATTTCATTAGGCTTTGCCTTTTTCCAATCAAAGGGCATTGCTCTTAAAAAAGCATCTGGATTAGTTTGATGCTTTGTAATCTCCTGATTTAGTTTTTTGATGAACTTGGTATAGATGTCTTTGGCCCAAGGCTGTTTTTCAATTTTAGCTAAAATATTGGTTCTATCGCTTGGTTTTACCAAGATGATAGGGCGTTCTAATTCTTGTGCGTTTAAGTTAAAGGGTATGCACACTAACCAAACTAATGCGGCGTATTTTAGCGACGCTGCTATTTTACTTATTTTCTTCATTTGTAGTCTCTATTATGGTATTTACTTCAAAAAGTCTTTACCCCATTTAGCTCTTAGTTCTAAAGAAAGTGCTTGTACTTTTTCTTGATATGCTGATTTTTCGGCTAAATTATCTAGTTCTAAAGGGTCTGTTTTATGGTCGAATAACATGCGGGCATAAGCAAGGCCTTTATCATCTATCCATTCGGTGTAAAACAAATCGTCTTTTATTAAAGTTACGGCATCCTTCCATTTACATACTGCCCAATTTTTATCGCTCTTTTTACCATTTATAATGGGTACAAAACTTTTACCTTCCACCGTATTAGGAATTTCTACACCAACCAGTTCGGCTAAACTGGGGTAAACATCAATATATTCGGTAATGGCCTCTGTTTTTGTTCCCATTGTTTTGCCTGGTACTTTTATCATTAAGGGTGTTCTTAAAGCTTTTTCAAACGTAACGTGTTTGCACCACAATTTATGATCTCCTAAATTCCAACCGTGATCTCCCCATAAAATCACGATGGTGTCATCGTCTAACTCCAGTCGTTTTAATTCGTCTAAAACCAAGCCAATTTGGGCATCTATGTAACTAACGCAGGCATAATACCCATGAATGAGTTCTTTAGCTAAATCGTCAGGGAGATCCCCTTTTGTAGGAATATTTTCGTACTGACGCAATTCTCCAAAGTTATGAAATGCTTGTTTTGGTGTCGATGTTGGTTGTACATAACTTTCTGGAAGTTTTATAGTGTTTCTATCATACAAATCCCAATACTTTTTGGGGGCGGTAAATGGCAAGTGCGGTCTAGACAAGCCCATGGTTAAGAAAAAGGGTTGATTACTTCCTTTCAACTTACGTAAATCATTTATTACTTTCAGCGTTACCTTACCATCTCTATACAAAGAATCATGGACTTCGGCAGCTTCAAAGGGTAAACCTCGTTTCGTGTTTTTTGCTATTTTTTGATTTTCGGCGATAGCAAAATTAAACAAAGGAGCTGCTTGCCAAATTTCATCCCAGGCTTTTGCATCATCTTGATTATGATGATAAATTTTACCATTAGAAATAGTTCGGTAGCCATTTTTTTTTAATAACTGGGGCAATGACACTGCGTCTGGATAATCTTCGTCTTTTTTGATATGCGCATCTAGAAACCTGTTTCTTGTGGGTCTGGCCCCCGTCATTAAACTAGCTCTAGAAGCCCCACAAACGGGCACATTGCAGTAAGCCCTATTAAACACTAAACTTTCGGTGGATAACTTATCTAAATTCGGAGATTTAATATGATTTGCTCCATAGAAATTAAGTTCTGGTCGCAAGTCATCGACAGCGATAAACAGAATGTTTATAGGTTTTTTAACGGCAACCTCATGTAATTTTTTTTATCGTTCTTACATGATGTAAAAAGTAGCAACACTATGATACTTATTCTAATTCAATAGCGTCCTGAACGTTTTCAAATTTTGATTATAGACACTAATTTTTATTGATATTTTTGGAGTTTTTGGTCTTAGGGGTTTGAATTATTGATAAATGCTTTTAAGCGGCATATCGAAGGTTTATCGTGAAATTTGAAATGAAAATACCGTTAAAAATTTTAGGCTGTTTGAGCTTAACGGATGTTAAAGAAAGTTCAAATTTTGAGAGCGAGTTCCTAAAATTTAGGCATCGAATGATAAATTTAGATAAAGTTTCGTCAACCTAGATGCTTCGACTGCGCTCAGCACGTGCTTTTTTGTTCGGACCCTGAGCGGAGTCGAAGGGTTGGGCGATGCAAAAAAGAAAAGAAAATTAATCAAAACTAATAAGTTTTAAACTTTTCTAAAATTGTTTAGGACAGGATTGATTCTAATTCTAAATATTTTCATTTATTGATTTTTTTACCAATGTTCAATCACTAAATAATCCCCCTTATGCAATGTGTTTTTTAAAGAATCTGCAATTTTTCTTTTGCGTGTATCTTGATCCAATTTAAATCCTCTATTGCCTGGAGGCGTAATTATAGGCATATTGCCTATTTCATCATTTAAAAAATCTCCTTGCCCTTTCATCCAAAAAAACATATCTTTCATTAAGCGTTCTTTAATATCAGTGTATGCTGTATTCTTGATTAGATTATTTTGTTCAAAGGGATCTTGTTCCAAATCATACAACTCTTCAAAAGGCTCTTCTTTAAAAGCATCCGCACCTCTTTTTATAAAATAATCTACATTCGGTTTTCCTGTTAAATTTTGCTCAACAACTTCTAACGAATTAAAATTTCGGATGTATTTATAGCGTTTATCACGAATCATTCTTGATGGGAAAATTTCGGACTTTAAAATATTTTGATTTGTTCTAACGCCATAAACGTATTTATTAATTTCAATATCTTCTCCTTTTAGTAACGGCAAAAAGCTCTTACCATCCATATCTGGAGTGACTTTTCCTCCTGCAATATCCATAAATGTAGGAAGCACATCTGTGTAATGTATTAATTGATTGGATGTTGATCCTGCTTTAATTACATGGGGCCAACGCACTACAAAGGGAACTTTTAAACTCACATCGTTTACGCCAAACTTTCCAGAAAGCCCATGATCTGCACTATAAATAAAAAGCGTGTTTTTTTCATCTAAATACGTATCCACCAATTTTAATACGGCATATAACTGCCTATTATCTTCTTCAATACTTCTATAATGTCCCGCTCTACTTTTTATAAAACCTTTATTGTTTTTTTGATCCATATTAAAAGGTTGAAGCTTAATATCTTCAGCCTTGGGATTTTCAACATTAAAGTATTCTGAATGTGGATAATAAGATGCAATTAACATAACAAAAGGTTTTTTTGCTTTTTTAAAATAGTGCTCGATACTATCTATAGGAATATAAGGTCTTGGCCCTTCTGCTTTTTCTACACCGTGCCATTCGTGATCCCAATTAAATACATTTGCCGGATTTACATGGCTTTTTCCTGCAAGTACCACTTCATAACCTAATTTGTGCATACGCTGGGTCACGCTTTCTATATCTGGTTTAACGCTGGTATGGTTCGCAAAACAGCCATTTTTTAAAGGATATTTTCCTGTGAGTAGTTGCGACCTGCTTGGGGCACATATCGCCTGGCCTGTAAATGCATTTTTAAATAACATGCCTTCTTTTGCCAAGCGGTCCACAGCTGGTGTTTTTACCTTTTCATTGCCATAACAGCCCAGATCATAAACGTCCTGATCGTCTGACAGGAAAAATATTATATTGGGACGTTCGGTTTTTTCTATGTCGTTAGATCCTGCATAAGTCTCTTCTTTATGTTTTTTATTCGCGCAGCCCATCAAAGAAAAAACTACGAAACCCCAGATTAAATAATGCAAATTATTTTTTTTCATGTTATTTGTTATTAATTCTATTTCAGAAAGTCTTTGCCCCATTTCTGGCGTAATTCTAGGGATAGTTTGTTTACCAATTCTGAATATTCAGGTTTTTCTGCTAAATTTTTTAATTCTAAAGGATCATTTGTATGATCGAATAACATACGAGCATAAGGCTCTCCTAGATCATTTATCCATTCGGTGTAAAACAGATTCCCTTTTATTAATGTAATTGCATCTTTGAATTTTGAAACCGCATAATCTTTTTGTGTTGTTCCGCCTTGTAACAAAGGTAATAGACTTACT
>JANQTG010000084.1 GCA_030731855.1 Cellulophaga sp.
TTATACTTTAAATTTATAATATTTAGAAGAAAACAAACTTAGGATGTATATAAAACATAGCTATTACAGGCTTTCCGAGAGGTTTCTGTATATTTGTGGAGACCGCCAAATTTAAAAATTTGGCTTTTAGTAAAATAAAGATAAAAAGAAAAATTTAAAAATTCGGCTCGTGTATAATCCGAAACGATAACGTCTTTTTGCACGCTACGTTTCATATACGGAGACGTTGCCATTAATAGCTCATAAATGAAAGTCATACCTGAAAACAAAATTGAATTATACTTAAAACTAGGTAAAGTACTTGCTCATTTTGTAAAGGTTGATGCATATTTTGAAAGCAGAACATTTGATTGGATAAAACTTGAAAAAAGTAACACAAGTTATAGAGCTACCTTGGTAAGAAGTTTTGATGAAGGAGATGAAATTTTTAACGATGTCGCAGAATTTGAGACATTAAACGTTTTAGACGAATATGAAAACCAATGTTTAGAAGGAGATTTTAAGACCATTAGGAAATGGATTTTAGAAAGGTTTGATGTGAAAATGGACGGGTTTCATCAAATAAACGACTTGAAAGTTAAATATTTGGAATTGGTAAATAATAATAAATTAGGCGGTCATTTAAATGATTAACATATTTGAAAATGCGCTGCAAAAACTCCAATTAACTATTTGGTTTTCTAGCTTAATCAAATCTTTAGTTTATAAAGTTTGCTCAAATGGACACACTATAACGCAACTGTTGCGTAGATGGACTTTTTAGCTAGACTACGAAAATGGACATTAATCAAGCAACTTTAGGAACTAGCCAATCTCCGTATCGTTGTGTATTTTCGAAAAGAGAATGTGCTTACTCATGTGTTTCGCAACTAATGGCAACAATACCTAAACGTAATGCGGACTTTAGGGCAAAATCGAAAGGTCTGTGTATATTTATGAAGTCGCTAAATCTTTGGGATTTCGCTTTGACAGAAAATAAGAAAAACAAAAAGCTTTAGCTACGTGCTCACTCGGAAATTAAAAGGTTTCTTTGCCTCCACATTATATAGCTAGATTGTTATGCTAAAAATTATGAAAAAATTCCGAAAACAAATATTATTACTTGCTTTTTTGACAATTTCGATTTACGGATTTTCACAAGACATCACATTTTTTAATGCAGATGGCATGTTTTCAATCGGAACTCAATCTAATAGAACTGCATCAATAACGTTAACCGATATTGACCAAGATGGAGATTTAGATGCTCTTGTTGCCAATGGTAGACATTGGGCAGAACAAAACTATATTTACTACAACGACGGTAAAGCAGGTTTCAAAACGGCATTGCCAATAGGAAAATTTATGGAGGCTTCATATGCAATGAAAAGTGCAGACTTTAACAATGATGGATTTATGGACATTGTAGTTGCTAATGACAATATTGAAAATAAAATATATTTTGGTTCAGCCAATCAAAATTTTGACAAAGAGATTTCTTTTGGTTCAAAATCACCATCAAGAAATATGGAGATTGGAGATATCGATAAAGATGGAGATATGGACATAATACTATCTAACAGAAAAGCAAAAAACGAAATTTTGCTAAACGATGGAAAAGGAAATTTTTCATCAACTATAACTTTTGGTAACAATACAGACCAAACAATTCAAACTAAAGTAATTGATCTTAATGGAGATGGATTTTTAGATTTAATCACTGCCGAGCGAAATACCTTTAACAAAATATACATCAATAATGGCAAATTAGATTTTTTAAGCAGTATTGAATTTGGAAAAGAAGTAGACGAAACACGTTCAATTGATATTGGCGATTTCAACAAAGATGGGTTTTTGGATATTGTAGTCGGAAATTTAAAGGCTGTAAATAGCATATATTTTGGCGACAAAGATTATACTTTTAATCGTGTTTTTGATTTCCCATCAAGACGTATGACTTATTCGATTAAAATAGCAGACTTAAACCAAGACGGGCTATTGGATATTATAGAAGGAAATTCAGAAGAACGAAATTATGTTCATTTAGGACAGAAAAATGGAGAATTTATAGAGATTGGTTTGCGTGAAGATTTAAAAGATGATACGTATAACATAGAAATAGGAGATCTAAATAAGGATGGATTTCCAGATATTATAGAATCGAATTCTGGAACTTGGAACTTATATTACTTAACTCAGAAAAAATAACGGAATGCAACATGCTATACAAACTCCCGTTCTGTAACATTTTGACCCGTCTTGAATAAGGCTACATAAAATATGCCACGTTCAACTAACAAGCGCGACAATCCTATTTTTTTTACATGTCCTATTTGGCTTTTTTACTACATATGCTTAGGATAAATAATGCAAAGAACTATTGAAGCTCTTACATCTTATAATTTATTACCAAGTTAAAGAATCGTTTAGCAAATAAAGGCCATGAAAAGATTGTAAATGTTTTTAAAATATATAACAACCTCAACAAATAATATCCCTCCCTCAGCTAAAGCATTGCATTCCTAATTCTTACTTTGAATAAAAGACCTTATACTCTAGCTTTGAACAAAATCTAAAAACATCGAAAATGAAAAAATTAATGTGTACCGTAATAATACTCTTAATACTCGCTGCCTGTACTGATAAAAAGAAACCTAAAGTACTTTACGATGACAATGGTGAGAAAGTAGCAACTAGTAAAGATTCTGCTAAGATATTAATGGCAGACTTACCTATTTATATTGATAGCACAGAATTTTTAGTACACCCTATTGGAGAACTTCGTTTATATGAAAAAGATAAATTGTATAGCGGCAGATCTAGCTGGAGCAGCAACAGTTTTTATATTTCAGATTATAATAATTATACGTTTACTGGTGCATTACATAATCTACAATTCGAAAAACTCGGCAGCAACAAATTAGTGGCTTTAACACAAGAAAATATTAGAATAGAATCGGCGCAGTTCTTACATGAACTTTATAAAACAACAGGAAAACAACTTTTTATTTATAAAATAATTGATGCAGATACCAATGCAGATGGTATTCTTGACTATACCGACATAAAAAGTTTATATGTTAGTAGAATTGATGGTTCTGGCTTTAAAAAGCTAAATACAAACGGACATGAACTTATCGATTTTAAAATTATGAACAACATTCATAGATTGTATTTTAGAACTATTTCTGACAAAAATAAAGATGGTGTTTTTGATGAAAAAGATAGCTTACAGTATCACTATTTAAATCTTATTGATGATGATTTAAAAGTTACTACTTATTTTCCTGTCTAAAATCCTCACCCATAACTGCTGAAAATAGCAGTTATGACCTCTCCAAAGAAGAGCTAGCAAAACCAATACTGCTTACCTATAGAAGCATGTTTAGCCGCTAAGTGAACATACACTACGTTTAAAGATCTTAAATCTTGCAGCAAAGCGGTCTAAAACCTTTACAGCAAACTTTCTCTTTTTAATTCGTAAAAACAGGTGTTCTAGTTAAATTGATTAAAGCTCCTGTTTTACTATTAATTACTCTTTTAGTTCTTAAATAACGGTTTAGATTGTATTCGTCATAATTCATGGCATTTTTATCTACACTGCTAACCCGAACCTGACCAGAGGAATGAATAAACTCGTTATTACCAATCCACATACCTACATGAATAACCCTCTCGGCAGTAGAATCGGTTACTTTTTTTCCAAAAAAAAGTAAATCGCCAGGAGCTAAGTTTTCAAAATTTTGATTTTCGTCCATTAACTCACCCGTGTGTATTTGTTGTGAAGCATCTCTAGGTAAAATAATTCCGTTTAAAAAATAAATTATTTTGGTATAACCACTACAATCTACCCCTTTGGTAGAAGTTCCTCCCCATAAATAGGGCAATCCCATTAATTGTTTTGATGTAGTAACTAAATTTTCTTCTGTTGGGCTGGTCTGTGATAGCCAAGCTTCATACAATTTAGCTTCAGCCTTGTTTACGTAGGCCACTCTCTTGTCTGGATACTCTACCCTAAAAAATTCGTTTTCCTCGCTTAAAAGCGTTAAAATGCTCCCAGCAACAATGTCTGAGATAACTTGTGAATTTGTGTTTGGTGCAGAATAAGTACTTCCATAAATTTTGGTGTAAATAATTTTAGATGTTTCTTTCCACGTTTCAAATTCAGTAGGTGTAATAGCTTGTATTCCTGCATTGTCTACCCAAGACAAATAATTATCTGGTGTTTGTATTAATGACCAGCTTCCATCATTCTTATAAATTTTTACTGGCGTTCCTAAAGTGGCTTGTGTCGCGAGTTCCGCCGAATGTTTTGGATTACTTCTTAAATTAGCCACAGAAATAGTGACTAAGCCCATTGTTTTATCTTTCAAATCTGCCCCAGGGAGTAATTGAATACTATCTAAAAAATTAATTTCTGCTGCTTTTAAAGAATTTTTTAGAGCAATTACAGCATCTGGTAAATTACTTTCTCCTTTAAGCACATAACTTTCTCCTCTTTTTTCTGCATCGATAGCAAATAGTGCGACTCTTTTATCGGGAGCAAACTGGTTTTTTACAGCCTCTATTTCTGTCACTAAATAATTGGTGTTCTCCGCTTTTGGTGCACAGCGAAAAGTTAAAAAGAGCATCAAAAAAACACTACAAACTTTTATGATATTTTGAAACATTACTATTGTTATTTTATAATAAAAGGCAAAGTATAAAATTATAAGAACTTTTAACGAATTCAGCACTAAAGTTTATTAGAATTACCGGTCTGTTTTGTGGTAAAACATTGTTAATCAATATGTTTATTTGGTTTTCTCATTTTATTATCGTATTATGATAGCTATGACAGCATCAGATAAAACAGAAAATACGGCCTTCTTAGAAAAATCTATTCAACATTTAGAAGCAACTGGTTTTGAACAAATCAAAGCAGATTTAGAAGGCTACGACACGCCAAAATCGTACCTAAGAAAAGGAACAGACTCAAAAATAACACCAGACATTGTAGCCTTAAAAAATGGTAGAAAATACTTTTTTGAGATAAGTTTAAAGTCTAAAAAACCACGATTATTGAAAAGTAAATGGTTGTTTTTAGACACGATAAGCAGAATGAAATCTGACCGATTTAGGATAATCACCACCAAAGGGCATTATAAATTTACCGATATGATGTTAGAAGATATTAATTTATCCAACAAAGAACCTATTAAGCT
>JANQTG010000085.1 GCA_030731855.1 Cellulophaga sp.
ACATTCCTTCTAATCCTTCTAATTCCTTTTTCTATCATTGCTATGGCACAAGAAAAGAAAGATTTTTCGCTTTCTTTTAACCATATGGCATTGTCTGTAAAAGATGTAAAAGTATCCGCTGAATTTTACACAAAAGTGCTCAATTTAGAAATTATTCCTTCGAGCTTAAAATATGACGATACAAGATGGATTTCAATGGGAGAAGGGAAGGAATTACACTTGGTTTCTTATGTAGCAGGTGAGATTAAGACTAATAAAGCCATCCATCTTGCTTTATCCACCACCAATTTTGATGCTTTTGTTCAGCGGCTTACCACAATGAAAATTGAATACGGTGATTTTCCTGGAACTATCAATAAAATTAATGTAAGGTCTGATGGCATTAAACAAGTGTTCTTTCAAGACCCTGATGGTTATTGGATTGAAGTGAATAGTATTAATTAAAAAACAAAAGCTAAAAACATTATCTCAAAAAAAACCATCACACTATGAAAAAATCATTTTTCTATATTGTAACGATACTTCTAATAACTACATCCAACCATATAAAACCAACCTTAGTTAATGATCGTATAGAATTTCTGGATGTACTACGTGGCATTGCTATTCAATGTATATTTATAGCCAATATTGTTACTTTTTCAGGAATCTTTGCCTTTGCACCTAGCTTTAGAAATCCAACTATGGTATGGGCATCAGATGAGGTTACAGATTTTATTACGTTTGCGCTAGTAGACGGAAAATTCTATTCTATATTTTCATTGTTGTTTGGGATTGGTTGTGTAATGCAATACCAAAAACTCAAAAAAACGAACAAAGCCTTTGCTCTATTTTTTACACGTCGCATGTTTTGGTTGCTTGTTTTTGGGTTGGCACATTTAGTTGGTCTTTGGTTGGGAGATATTTTAACGCTATATGCACTTTTAGGTTTTTTACTGGTCTTTTTTATAAATGTCTCAGATAAAAAACTACTGTGGCTTTCAGGTATTCTAATTTTTATGCCTTTGCTAAATGGGTTGATTATTCATTTCTTAAAATTAGATTATCCAAACTTTTTTTTTCAAAAAAGCTTAGAACTCTGGACCTATTTTGGCTATCCCGTTTCAGAGTTTAATGGTAAACCTTTCATTGATATGCAGTTTTATTTAGCGAACGAAAATTGGTCAGACTTTTTCAAAATGAATATCTCTAATGCTTTGGTGCGTGTAGGATTTCTTTTAGAAGATGGACGTGTTTTTAAGGTTTTGGGAGTATTTTTACTAGGCTTATGGACGGGTCGTAACATTTTAAATAATGGTCTTTTAAGCAATATCAAATTTTTAAAAAAGGTGGCCATTCTAGGGTTAAGCATCGGTTTGCCGCTCAGTGTTGTTAGAACTTATTTTATGTTTTTTGGAGATGGCTCTGACCTAATCGGTTTTATAAACACCTTGCTCTATGCGCTCAGCACCGTGCCTTTAGCGCTAGGTTATGGCGCATTGCTGGCGATGTGGTATCATAAAAACCCAGCAGTATTGAATTGGATTGCACCAGCAGGTAAAATGGCATTTACTAATTATATAATGCAAACGATGATTTCTATCGTCATTTTTTACCAACTCGGTTTTGGTTTTGCAGGGCAATTCGGGTTTACGGTCATCTTTCTCTTAGCTACAGCCATTTTTTTACTGCAAGTGCTATACAGCACCCTTTGGTTAAAATACTTCAGGTTTGGCCCTTTAGAGTGGATTTGGAGACAATTGACCTACAATAAAATAATAAGTATCAAAAAAGAAACAAAATCTTAAATAAAGTAGAAAACCTAAAATAACGAAAATATGAAAACAAGACTCTTAACCAGTATCACAGCATCACTATTTATAGGATTTGCGGCAACAAGCCAAACACTTCCACAAGCACTCGCAAAAATTAATACCGAGGGATTTCAGAAATCGCAGGTCATGGAGCTGATTACCGACTTGTCCGACGTATATGGTCCGCGATTGACGGGAACAGACCCATATTATACCGCTGCGGAATGGGCCAAGAAAACCATGGAAAACTGGGGAATGGACAAGGTGTATTTTGAAAATTATTGTGACGATTGTATGGGCTGGGAGGTCAACTCGTTCAATGTTGAAATGACCGAACCCGCTTATATGAAAATACAGGCCTATCCCTATGCCTGGACCGAAAGCTCAAATGGCGTGCAAACAGGAGATTTGATTTGGATTGAAAACTATGCCGATTTAGAGCAGGTAAAACAACAATGGAGTGGAAAATTAAAAGGTAAAACAGTTTTAATGGGTTCAGCACCAAAACAGAATATGTTGTTTGATCCGCTTGCCAAACGTTTTTCGGATGAACAGATTACCGAGGCCGAAAAATCGATTGTTCCAGTAGCGAACGAACCCTTAGGTGCTTCGGCCGGAGCTATGGACTTAATTGCAGATTTAGAGGTTATCTTCGCTAGTTTTATGAAAAAAGACGATGCCTTTTTTGCTTTCTTAAAAGCAGAAGGTGCATTGAGTATGCTTGGAACAACGCCTTTTTTTCCTGGCGTTATCCATCCCAGCGGCACGTATAATTTCAAGGAAAATGATGTAAAACCACTACCCTATTTTGCCATTTCCCCAGAAAATTTCGGTAAATTAAAACGCTTGGCAGAAAGAGAAATTAGTCCAAAAATAAAATTCCATTTGGATGCCAAATTATATCTGAAACCTGAAAACAATGTCAATATCATTGGCGAAATTACAGGTTCAGACTCAAAATTAAGAGATGAAGTGGTCATGATCGGTGCCCATTTTGACTCTTGGCATTCTGCTTCGGGAGCGACGGATAATGGCGCGGGTACCGCTGTGATGATGGAAGTAATGCGCATCATCAAAAGCTCTGGCCTAAAACCAAAACGGACCATTAGAATTGCCCTTTGGGGCGGGGAAGAGCAAGGATATTTGGGCTCTATGGCCTATGCCGAAAATCATTACGGAAAAGTAAAGGAAACTATCAGAAAAAAAGAGGTTGAAAAGATTTCAGCCTACCTTAATATGGATAATGGTGCCGGCCAAATGCGAGGTATCTATCTGCAAGGGAACGAGGCGGTACGGCCCATTTTTGCTGAAATGTTAGCGCCCTATGCGCATTTGGATGTGAATAATCTCACCATACAAAATACCAATTTCACGGACCATGATGTTTTTGATTATTACAACATACCTGGTTTTCAAATCATTCAAGATGAACTGAACTATAGCACCATAACGCATCACACCAATTTAGATGTCTTAGAGTATGTGCCAAAACGCGATATGATGATCAATGCGACGGTCATTGCGGCACTGGTGTATCAAATTGCGCAAGAGGAAGTTCGTTTGCCAAGGGAAAAATAAAATTTTTAAAATACAAGGTATCATGAAAAACTATTTTTATTTCATCACATTGATTGCCGTTTTAGGTTGTTCGGAAAACATCAAAAAAGAAACAGATGAACCTTCCATTATGGCATTGGCAGATTCTTATTATAACAGGCTGTTAAAGACCTTTCCAGAAGCTGCCTATTATTTAGATATTGAACTTTTGGAACACAATGGCATTACCTCCAATGAATTAGCGTCGATTTCTAAGTGGGAACAGTATCAAGACAGTCTTTATGGGGAACTCTCTAAATTAGACCCCGTTCAAATTACCGAACAGGCCGATAAAATTACCTACTGGTTAGTAAAGGAAGATCTAGAGGCGAATATCGGCCTACGCATTTGCAAACGAAATCTTTGGGATGTTGATCATCTAGCCGGTTGGCCATCGCGATGGACGAGATTGGCAGCATTTCAACCCGTTGGTACCACCGAACTTCGCAATCAGGCTTTTGAGCGATGGAACAAATTACCAGCATTTGTAGCAACTGAAATCAGCAATTTAAAACAAGGAATCGCCGAGGGCTATACCATGCCCAAAGAAATTGTAGATCTTGTAATTGAGCAACTTCAGGTATTGCAAGACTATCCTATAGTTGACTCGCCATTTATGTCGCCCGCCCAAAGGGATGAAGACCCTATATTTAAAGAAGATTGGGAGGGGCTGGTAAAGCAAATTATGCTACCCAGTCTTGCCAGCTATCAAGACTTTTTGGTTAAGGAATATAAGCCTGTGGCCAGAGCTGAGATTGCCCTTTCATCCTTACCCAATGGTGGGGATTGTTACCGAGCCTACATCAAGAGCCAAACAACGACCAATAAAACTGCGGACGAGCTATTTCAATGGGGTCAAAAAATAGTGGCTAAAAATAAAGCTGACGTTTCTAAACTAGGTTTTGAGGTCTATAAAACGAACGACTTTGCTGAAATTATACAATTAGTGCTTAACGATCCTTCCAATACTTTTAGTTCTTCCGAAGAAATTTTAGCCTTCAATTCAAAACTGCTTTTAAAAGCCAAAAATGAATCCGAAAAATGGTTTGCGGTACTACCCTCTTCCGAAGTTACCATTAAACCTTATGAAGAACACGAATCTGGCGTGGGAAGCTATGAAACCGCCACAGGAAACAAGCCCGCTTATTATAGAATAAATCTAAAAAATATAACACAGCAAAAACGGAGCGATAATGAAATACTCACCTTTCATGAAGCCTATCCCGGTCATCATTTACAACTAGGCATAGCAAAAGATTTGAAAGGCTTACATCCTGTTTCAAAGTGGATTGAATTTGGAAGTTATGTAGAAGGCTGGGCGCGATATAGCGAACAATTGGCAGAAGAAATGGGCTTGTACGAAACGAAATTCGCCCAAATCAGAAGGCGTGCTTATATGCCAAGAGGTTTCGTGTATGATCCTGGGCTACACACCAAGAATTGGACTAAAGAACAAGTCATCAACTATATAATGGAGTCTGGAATGAGTGCAGATATGGCGTTAACACTATACCAGAGAAGTATTGTTTGGCCGGCGCAACTGACCTCGTATGATGCAGGTGGCGAGGAAATAAAAGCTCTTCGCAAATTGGCAGAAGAAAAGTTGGGAGCGCAATTCAATATAAAAGATTTTCACACTAAAATACTAGAAAATGGTTCTATCCCTTTAAGTGCTTTAAGACTTACAATTGAAGATTGGATTGCCGAAAGTGGTAAATAGAAATATAAAATTATAAAAATGAAAGAAT
>JANQTG010000086.1:0-3516 GCA_030731855.1 Cellulophaga sp.
AACCATAAACCAACAACGAACAACCATCAACCATGAACGAACGTTCAAAGATCATTTACATCATTAAACTTAGCCTCTGCATAATTAAAGCCTTGTAACCACCAAGCCCGCATTAATTTTTTGTTGAAGACTAGAGAGTTCTCAGTTAACTTAGTTGGCGTGTAGTATAAATTGAGTTTAACGTTGTTCAATTTTGCAGATAATACGCCTTCAGAAATATCTCGGTATTCTATTTGGTCTAACACAAAGCCATAAATACTAAGCATTAACGAAAACGGATTCTTCCCTAAAACTTTATTTTGATTCAAATTTTCTGACTCTAATATAATAGCATCAATCTCTGTAGCACCACGTTTTATAGCTTCTCGGATTGGAACAACACAGCCTAAACCACCATCGCCATATTCAAATCCATTTTTTGTTGCCAAAGACATAAAGGGAATATAGTTACAAGAAATCCAAATCCAATCACAAAATTCATCATAACTAAAATCAGCTAACTCTTTATACTCTACCTTATTCTTAGATAGGTTTGATACGGTAACGACCAATTTTTTATTCGACTTTTTAAGTTCTTGAAATTCCTGTGGAGAAAAATTCTTTTTGATAGTTCGTCGTAAAGCACCACTTTCGCCAAAAGTCCTTTTTCGCTTTATAAATTGTAATAAAGTGGTAAAATAGTTTATGGTTACGAACTCTCTATCGTCTTTTTTTCGAACAACAAAGGGATTTAAACTAAAAATAGAAAGCTGGTTTACATTGGTATATATATCATGGAGTTTACCGATATTATTTAAGGCCAATTGCGGAATTAAAAGACTCCCAGTAGAAGTACCTAAAAAAAGGTCATATTCTTTTTTTTTAACTTCCATTAAATATTGCGCAACGCCACCAGCAAATGCTCCTTTGCTGCCGCCACCACTAATTACTAATGCTTTCAAATATTATAAATTTAGTTGGTTTTGAGGTGCTAACTCACTAATTTCAGAGCTCTTAAATTTGGCAAAATTAAAACCACTTTGCCACCAAGCCGTCATTTTATCCTTGTCAAAAATAAGTGAATTTGTAGTTAAAACGGTAGGTGTGTAATAAAAATTAATAATTACCCCGTTATGGTTTGCTACAAACTTACCAATTCTAATATTTTGATGTTCAATACGGTCGAGCATAAAAGCAAACATATTGGTCAATAACGAAAATACATTTTTAGAAGGCATTCTGTTTAAATGTGTAATTTCTGTTTGTAGAATAATAGCATCAATAGTAGTTGCTCCTCGTTGAATTGCTTCTTCAATAGGCACCATAGTACCCAAACCACCATCCGCATACTCGCAACCTTCTTTTTTAACCAAGCTCATAAAGGGTGTGTAATTGCAAGAAATCCATATCCACTCACAAAAATCGTCATAACTAAAATCATTGATCGATTTATATTCTACTTGATTTAAAGAAAGGTTAGATACGGTGACAACAACATCTTTTGGACCATTTTTTAGTATTTCAAATTCTTCTAAAGTAATAGAGTTCTTTATTAATTTTAGCAAATTTTCACTTTCTCCAAAGGTTTTACTACCTCTGTAAAAGTTTTTAAGCACATTAAAGTGATGAATACCAATAGTTTCAATACCGTGTTTTTTATAAATTACAAAGGGGCAATTGCTAAAAATATCATCTTGAGTTACAGAGGTGTAAATCTCTTTTATTTTTTCGATTTTCTGTAAAGCTAAATGTGATATTAATAAACTACCCGTAGACGTTCCTATAAATAGGTCATAGTTTTGATGCGCTTCTTCCATGAGGTATTGTGCAACACCACCCGCAAAAGCACCTTTACTACCGCCACCAGAAATTACTAAGGCTCTCATCTGTTTATAGTTTACTTTTAATATAACGCTGTTCTTCTATATTTAGCGTTAGTACTAATTCTTTAATTCTATTTTTATAATCAGCATCTTTTACCAATTCATCAATTAAATTTCGTGCAAATTTTTTAAACTGCCAACTATGGTGTACCGAAGCATCTGCCAAATCTTTTAAATTAGCATCGGTTAAACCTAAAGTTTGGTATAAATAAGTGAAGGCGGTTTGCCGAGTTTCCGTACCATATTTTGGATTTGTATAACTAGTTAGTTCATCAAAATACTCTTTTGTTTTGAGTCCGTTATAATTTTGACTAGCAATAGCCAAGGTTAACCAAAGTAAACGAATATTTTTATTAGGTAAACCAACTACGCCATCCGTTGCATCTAAATACTTTTTTTGATCTTCTGGAAAACTCGCCCATAATTTATACAAGGCGGACTCTAAGGTAAGATAGCTTTTGTCATCTAAAAGAGTTTCGTAGTCGCTTTTCAGGGTTTCTGGGATGCTATCGGTAGCTAAAATTATCGCTTGACGAAGTTCGATTTCGTTGGATAAAAATACATTTTTGATAAATTCTTCAGGAAGTAGCGTAAAATACTTCGAAATCAAGGCTGATTTTAGCGTAGTAGAATTTGTTTTACCGTAGATTTCTGTTATAAAATTAAGCTTTTCTGCTTTATCGGTAGTATTTTCAAGCTTTTCTTGAAGTTCAAAGTAAGCGGCTAAACTTTCCGAATTATTTTTTAAATAGGTCTTTGCTTCTATAGTGGGAAAATTTGTATTCGATAACCAAACCGACTCAAAAGTACCTAAATTTTTACCACTCGCCTGCTCCATTTCCGCCAGAAAATTTTGAATGGTAACATTCTTGAATTTATAGGTTTCTAAGTAATTTTTAATACCAGTTTTAAAAGCATTTTCGCCTAATTGATTTCTTAAGGCTACCAAAGCCCAAGCTCCTTTTTCATAAAAGGTTAAGCTGCTTGCTTTCGCATCAGTTAGGGCTTCGCCTTTGTTATCTTCCGACATTGACTGTAATTGTTCAGCAGTCTTGTGTAATTTCCAATAGAAATAATCATCTCCAAAGACTTCTTTTTCTGCTAATAAGGCGTAATAGGTGGCAAAACCCTCTTGCAACCAATGATGATTTCCGTTTGTTGCAGTTACTAAGTTTCCAAACCATTGATGTGCTAATTCGTGAGCGTTTACATTCACATAGTTTTTATCGATAAAAGCTGTCGTATCAATCACATAAGCATCAGAAAAAATGGTAGCTGTAGTGTTTTCCATTCCTGAGTATAAAAAATCTTTCACGGGTATTTGCTTATAATTTTGCCAAGGATATCGCAGTCCAATTTCTGTTTCTAAAAAGTCGAACATGGTTTTCGTGTGGCGATAAGTTGGCTCTACCCTTAAACTATCCTGTGGATAATAATACAATTCGATGGGGATTCCGCTTGCGCTAGCTATAGTTTTTTTATCATAATTACCTATGGCAAACGCCAATAAATAACTACTCATGGGTTTCTGCATATCAAATGACCACATTATTGACTTAGGCTCCTCATTGCTTGTTGCCACTAATTTACCATTTGCAATGACTTGATATGCAGCATCAAAAGTAATATTCAGATCGAATTCCACTTTCTCGTT
>JANQTG010000086.1:3616-5092 GCA_030731855.1 Cellulophaga sp.
TACTGTATTTTACTTTTTTTCCGTTTAATAAAACACTCGAAAATTCCATACTTTTAGCATCTAAAAAAATAGAGTCGATTGCATTTAATACTTCAAAAGTATAGTCAACTGTACCGTTTATTTTTTTCTGTTCTGGATGTATTTCTATAGAAATTTCTCCCTTTTCAAAATTGACTTTATCTTGAATTTGGGCAGATATTGTAGTATAAGAGAAACTGATTAATAGAAGGAAAAGAAGTGAAATTCGGATCATGTTTTATAGAGTGTGAAACTTTATACTTATTTTGGAAAGTTAGCAAATAAATGTTTAATAGACAATCAGCGAAACCTTAATCCTACTGCTTCTTTATTAAGTTTAGATCAAGCAATCATATATAAAAAATAAATGGAGTTTTTAAAATATAAACGACACAATAACGATTATAAATATTGCCAAAACACAATTCCAAGGTTCTACAATATTTTCTTTAAAGTATTTTTTACTCCACAATTCTCTCAATTTAATCCATTTATTTAAAGATAAAACCGAAATCAATGATAAAAGGATAACTTTAAAAAATGTCCCAATTGAATTTAAAATGAAATAAGGGATTGCAACAAAAACACCTTCTATTGTTGTTGGTGCTTTCCATATCAAGTCAGCGACTGATTCCCATTTGCCTTTCTTTTTGGACAATTTTTATTTAGTTTGTTATTATTTTTTTTCTCAATAAGCCAAATTTAAAAATTTGGGGGACTCGCAAATATACCTTAACTTCGATTAAGCAACTTTCTAGCTATGAGATATATAAGTTGTTACCAACAGGCTTTTTTCAGCGTAATATTTCTGTCAAATATACAATTCCAAATATCCATCCTAAATATAACACAGAATAAGTCAGCGCATAAACTGCTGAAATTCCGATATCTCCTTTTGTGTCTTTTGATTTTGAAAACACAAATCTTAAAGCTCTAAAAAACACCCAATAAAGCATTGCCAAAATTATGAAAATTGATACCCAAAAAAACGCCTCTAATAATATCAGAAGTACGAATATCAAAATAGTCATTCCAATCCAGAGTAAAACAGAAATTATTAATTCTCCAATTCCGTCTCCCACTTCTATACTTGGCAAATCAGGCGTAGTTCCAGATTGAGCAATAAAATCTCCTATTTTAAATTCTCTAAATTTCGGAAAATTATCTTTCAGTCCGATGCCATAAAAAAGTCCGTAGGTCATAAATAGAAAAAGAGATGTACCGATTATGGAAAGTGATAGATATAAATTAGAGGTAACTGTTCGGTTATAATTTTCGCCAGTCAGATATACCGTCAAGATTGTAATTCCGATTACGAGAAGCGAAACAATAAAAATTGATTTTCCTTTTAAATATGTTTTTTCGGCTTTCACGATGTTTTTTTCAGCTTGTGGGTAACGGAATTGTGTATGGTTAGTTGCGTGGTTAAGCAACTAAATTAGTAAACAAATACGGACT
>JANQTG010000087.1:0-7698 GCA_030731855.1 Cellulophaga sp.
GATTATCAAACCAACATTCCAGGCATTTATGCCATTGGCGATGTAAATACCTATCCAGGAAAATTAAAGCTTATCTTATGTGGTTTTCACGAAGCTACGCTAATGTGCCAAAGTGCCTATCAACGCATTTACCCAGATAAAAAATATGTGCTTAAATACACCACCGTTGGAGGCATTAATGGTTTTGACGGAAGTAAAAAAGAAGCACCGAAAGCAGTTGTGAAGTCAATAGATTAAATAATCTATAGTGGATTAGTGTTTTAGTGAATTAGTGAGATAGTAAAAAATGACAATACAAAAGTTTGAAGATTTAATAGTTTGGCAAAAGTCTCAAAATTTAGCTGTAAAGATTTATAGTAATTTTTCTGCAAGTAAAGATTACGGCTTTCGTGATCAGATTACTAGAGCCTCTGTGTCAATTTCTAATAATATCGCCGAAGGATTTGAAAGGGGAAGTAATGCTGATTTTAAAAGATTTCTATATTTTTCTTTAGGTTCTAATAGTGAAGTTAGGTCAATGTTATATTTATCTGATAAACTGAATTATTTAGATAAAGCAATAGCTCAAGATTTAATAAATGAAACAAATGAAGTTTCAAAAATGCTTTATGCATTTATGAAATCTATGAAATAAATACTAACTCACTATTTCACTAACCCACTATATACATGGATATCAAAATAAAAATAACGGACCGCGATGGCGTAACCCACGAAGTAGATGCCCCAACAGATATGAATATGAATATCATGGAACTGGTGCGCGCTTACGAACTTGCTCCTGAAGGCACTATTGGTGTTTGCGGCGGTATGGCCATGTGTGCCTCTTGTCAATGTTATGTACTAAATGATGTCGTTTTACCAGAAAAGTCTGATGATGAAGACGCTATGCTCGCAGAAGCCTTTTATGTAAAAGACAATAGTCGACTTGGTTGCCAAATTCACTTAACCGAAGCCATTGAAGGACTGGAGATTGAGTTGGCACCTGAAAGTTAGAGGTTGAACGTAACAATTTTTTTGATTTGAAAATGCGCTTTATACCTTTTAACATTTTAGGTTTTAGTAAAATTTATACTGGACTCTAAATTACTAATATTTGAATATTATAGCCAATCTAAAATGACCTATCCATTCATTCCGAAATCCAATAAAAAACTAAGTTCCGGAGATTATTGGGTTACGAAATTATCTAATAAATCTTACGCAGTTGGAGTTGTTATTGATGTTCCTCCTGCGGATTTAAAATTGACTCGGGAAATCGTAGTAGGACTTTTAAATTGGAATGGAAAAATTAATCGCTTAATCAATAATAGGAATTTAAAAGATTACTCTTGTTTTATAGGGGTCAAAACACCCCTATATTCTAGCCTGATACGTAAACAAGTTATAATACCGCCCTTCTTTGGCAATCAAATCATCATGGGTGCCTTG
This sequence comes from Cellulophaga sp., assembly GCA_030731855.1. Classification (GTDB taxonomy): domain Bacteria; phylum Bacteroidota; class Bacteroidia; order Flavobacteriales; family Flavobacteriaceae; genus Cellulophaga. Next base: position 1,432 of record JANQTG010000087.1, read on the forward strand.
TTCGGCAATACGGCCATCTTCAATAACTAAAATCTGATTTGCTTTTCTGATAGTACTTAGTCGGTGAGCGATAACAAAAGTAGTTCTGCCCTCGGTTAATGTGGCTAAACTTTTTTGTATTAAAGCTTCACTTTCGGTATCTAAATTAGAAGTCGCTTCATCTAAAATTAATATTTTTGGATTGGCTAAAATAGCTCTGGCAATGGCTATTCTTTGGCGCTGACCACCAGAAAGTTTTACACCACGTTCTCCAATAAGGGTTTCTAAACCATTTTCGAAACGGTCTGTAAATTCGTTTACATAAGCGGCTTCAACGGCAGCTAGTACTTCTGCCTCGGTAGCATTGGGTCTTGGGAATAAAATATTATTTCTAATCGTACCTTCAAATAAAAATTCGTCTTGTAAAACCACTCCTAAATTTTTACGGTAGCTATTTAAATTCACTTTTGATAAATCGTGACCATCAATAGAAATAGTACCAGAAAGCGGATTTAAAAAAGTAGCTGCTAAACCAGCAATCGTAGATTTTCCAGAGCCTGAGCTTCCCACTAAAGCAATAACATCGCCCGATTTTGCCTCAAAATTAATATTGTGGAGTACCTCTTTATCTTCTTCATAAGCAAAAGAAACCTCGTTAAAAACAATAGACCCTTTAATATCTTCTAAAACCGTTGTTCTATGTTCTTCGTCAGATTCTGGGGTCATATTCATCAGTTCCTCCGTCCGGTCTAAACCTGCTAAAGCTTCGGTTAGTTGACTCCCAATATTACTCATTTGAACAATGGGGGCAACCATCAAACCTAATAAGAAAGTGAAAGTTAAAAATTCACCGATGGTCAGTTCATCCATCATAATTTTATAGCCACCAATTCCCATAATTCCTGTTGTGGCGATACCTAATAAAAAAGTTGCAGAACTGGTCATAAAAGCCGTGGCGGTTAAACTCTTTTTTACATTTTGAAATAAACGTTCTACACCTTCCTCGAAAATTTTATTTTCTTGAGCTTCGGCATTAAAGCCTTTTATTACACGAACACCACCTAAAGTTTCGGTTAATCTGCCTGTAACTTCAGCATTTATTTTACCTCTATTTCTAAAAATCGGACGTATAAATTTAAAAGCTTTTAGCGCAATTATAGCAAAAATAGCGAGTGGAATAAGGGTAAAAAGTGTCATAGTCCAACTGATGCGCAATAATAAAACTAAAGAAACTACGGCAGTTATAGTACCACCTACTAATTGCACGAGACCTGTACCTATTAAATTACGAACCCCTTCTACATCAGTCATAATTCTAGAAACTAAAGCACCCGATTTGGCATTGTCAAAAAACCGAATAGGTAATGACAACACCTTTTTTTGTACTTGAGCTCTGAGTTCAGAAATTAAATATTGAGCTTGTACACTTAATATTTTTGTTAATAAAAAAGAAGTAATCGCTTGTACGAAAATAGCTAAAGCAACCGCGCCGACTAATAATTTTAAAAAATCGATATCTTTATTGGGTATAATATCATCCATTAAATATTTCAAAGACAAAGGCGCCACAAAACTTGCTGTTTTGCTAATCACAATTAATAAAAGTCCTAAAAAAACTAAATTTCTACGAGGCCAAATAATGGTTTTAAATGCGGTTAAAATGGTAACTTTTTTCTCTGACATGCTATTTTTTCAATTTAGTTGCAAGTTATGGCAATTCTATATCAAATTTTACTATTGCCTTTTTTTATTCAAATTTATTTAGTAGTATTAGTTGTAATTTGTCATCATAAATACATTATTATGAAAATACTTCAAAAGATTATTTTAATTGCATTTTTAATTTTAATTTCTTGCAAAACAGAAATAAGTACTAATCCAGAATCAGCTAAATATAGCGCTTATGTAGATAATATTGAAATTATTAGAGATGACTTTGGGGTTCCACATATTTATGGAAAAACAGATGCTGATGCTGTTTTTGGATTATTATACGCACAGTGCGAAGACGATTTTAATCGTGTAGAGCAGAATTATATTTGGGCAACAGGAAGGCTGGCAGAGGTAGAAGGTGAGCAAGCCTTGTATAGTGATTTAAGAGCAAAACTTTTTATGACCGAGGAAGAAGCAAAAACAAATTATGAAAATAGTCCTGAAGCAATTAAGAAATTATGTGATGCCTTTGCAGATGGTATCAACTATTACTTAAAAACACACCCAGAAGTTAAACCGAAACTATTAACACACTTTGAACCTTGGATGCCCATGTATTTTAGTGAAGGTTCTATTGGGGGCGATATTGAGCGTATTTCGATTTCTAAAATAAAGGCTTTTTATGAAAGTGGACTTGAGATTCCGAAAGCCCAAATTATGGGCATAGAAAAGAAAGAAGAACTTATAGAACCACAAGGCTCAAATGGTATTGCCATTTCTGGAAAACTAACTCAGTCGGGCAACGCTTTGTTGTTGATTAATCCGCATACTTCTTTCTTTTTTAGACCCGAAGTGCATGTAGTTAGCGAAGAAGGGCTAAATGCTTATGGTGCGGTAACTTGGGGACAGTTTTTTGTATACCAAGGTTTTAATGAAAAAACGGGTTGGATGCATACGTCAACCTATACGGATGTGATGGATGAATTTAAGGAAACCATTACGCAATTAGAAGATAAAATAGTTTACCAATACGGTGAAGAATTACGGCCAGTAACTGTGGGTGAAGTTATTTTGAAATACAAAGAAGGTAATGTTATTAAAGAGAAGAAATTCCCCACCTACAGCACCCATCATGGGCCAATTACCCATAGTGTTGATGGGCAATGGACAGCCTCTGCTATGTTATGGGAACCTGTAAAAGCCTTAGAGCAATCGTTTATCAGAACAAAACAAAAAAATTATAACGGATTTAGAAAGATGATGGACATCCGCACGAACTCCTCTAACAATACGGTTTACGCCGATGCGGATAATACAATCGCCTATTTTCACGGTAATTTTGTGCCAAAACGAGATATCAATTTCAATTATTCGGAGCCTGTAGATGGGAGCGATCCAAAGACTGATTGGCAAGGTTTACATACTGTTGATGAAAATATTTTATTAGTAAATCCTGAAAACGGATGGATACAAAATTGCAATTCTACTCCTTTTACGGCAGCTTTAGAATTTAGTCCTAAAAAGGAAAATTACCCCTACTACATGTCGCGAGACGAAGAAAATTTTAGAGGCGTTCATGCTATTGAGTTATTAAAAGATAAATCAGGGTTTACAATAGATAGTTTGATAAAATTAGCGCACGATCCATATCTGCCAGCATTTAAAGCTTTAATTCCAGGATTAGTAGCCTCCTATTATGAAGAGCATGACCGAGATCTAAAATTTCAAGGGGCGATAGATATTTTGGCGCAATGGGATTTTAAAACTTCAAAAGAATCGGTTGCCATGACCTTAGCGCATTATTACGGAACACGGTATTATCAAGAAGGTAGCTATCCAGCAGGTTTAAACGCTATGGAACGACTTGAATTTTGGGGAAGTGATAGAGCACCAAGAAATGAAAAACTAGCTATTTTTAAAGCCGTTTTAGACCAGCTTACGGCCGATTTTGGAACATGGGAAATGCCTTGGGGCGAAATAAATCGCTACCAACGTTTAAATGGTGATATTCGCCAGGCTTTTAGTGATAGTTTGCCTAGTATGCCGATTGGTTTTGCATCAGGCAGGTGGGGAGCACTAGCCGCCTACGGGGTTGATTACAAATACGATACAAAAAAAATATATGGTACCCGGGGCAATAGTTTTGTAGCGGTTGTGGAATTTGGTGAGAAAGTAAAAGCAAAAAGTATTTTAGCAGGCGGTCAAAGTGGCGATCCAAAATCTCCACACTTTGGAGATCAAATTCAGAAATATGCGGATACACAATTTAAAGATGTGCCTTTTTACAAAGAAGATGTACTAAAAAGAGCTAAAGAAACTTATAGACCAGGGGAGCGTTATTCTAATTAAAAATAAAAAATGAAAAATGGAAAGTTGAAAACGCAGATTAGAAAATTAGAAATTATAAAACTAGATTTAATTATAAACTACTAAAAATTTGTCTAGGCTTTGTAGAATGAATGTTTTAAAGTTGAAACCAACCTTTTAAAGATCTAAAAATCCTATAATCTAATCAATCTTATTGACGAACAACGAAAAACTAAACAGGAATCTGCTGACTTAAACAATGCAAGGTACCAAAACCCCATATAAGATCAATACAACTAAGTCCGATTACCTCTTTTTCAGGAAAACAATCTGCTAAAATATTTAGCGCTATGCTGTCTTTTGCATCATTAAAAGTAGGAACCAGAACCGAATTGTTTAAAATTAAAAAGTTGGCATAGCTAGCAGGTAATTGAAGGTCGTCGAAAATAATAGGTTCGGGCATAGGGAGTTTAATAATTTTTAAAGACTCGCCATTTTCTAAACGTGCTTTTTTAAGTCGTTCTAAATTTTCTTGAAGCGCGTGGTAGTTTTTATCTTTGATATTTTCTTCAACTACGGTAACTACGGTAGTTTCATTTACAAATCGGCATAAATCATCAATGTGGCCGTGGGTATCATCGCCAATAATACCGTCTTTTAACCAAATAGTATTCGTAATTCCTAAATATTCTTTAAAAATAGCTTCATAATCGGCTTTTGAAAAACCCGCATTACGAACCTGAATTTTTGGATCTAACAAACATTCTTCTGAAGTAATTAGGGTTCCTTTGCCATTTACTTCTAAAGCACCGCCTTCTAAAACAACTTTTTTACCTTTGTAGACTACTTGCGTTATTGGTATGCCTAAATGGGAAGCCACAGTAGTAGGAATATGCTTATCTAATTGCCAATTTGGATATTTTGCCCAAGCGTTAAAATTAAAGTTTAGAGCTTCTATTTTACTGCCTTTTTTTATGATTATAGGGCCAGAATCACGCATCCAACTTCTATTCGTTTTTTGAACGATAAATGAAATATTTTTGAGTTGTACGTTTGCCATGGTTAGCATTCCCGTAACTTTTTCTTTTAAATTTTCATCAGCGACCACTAAAAAAACGGTTTCATGGCGCGCAATTTTTTTAATGAATTCGATAAAAGCCCATTGAATGGCGGCATATTTGCCAGGCCAATCATTACCATTATGCGGAAAACTTAATAAAATTCCTTGTTGTTTTTCCCATTCGGCAGGAAATCGTCTTGTATTCATCTTTTTAATCTAAAGCACGTTTTGTAATATCGCCGAAAGCATCAATGCGTCTATCTCTAAAAAATGGCCAGTTTTGACGCACATTTTCTTGATGTTCTAAATCTATTTCTGCAATTAAAATTTCTTCTTGATCAGGTGAAGCTTGAGCGAGAATTTCACCTTGTGGCCCACAGATAAAAGAGTTTCCCCAAAATTCTAATCCGTCTGTATCTGGTAAATATTTTTCTAAACCAATTCGGTTTGCAGCTGCCACATATACTCCGTTTGCAACTGCATGCCCTTTCATAACGTTCATCCAGGCACCATATTGGTTTTCTCCATAATGTTCTTTTTCTGAAGGGTGCCAACCTATAGCGGTTGGGTAAAAAATTACATCGGCTCCTTTAAGAGCGGTAAGTCTTGCCGCTTCTGGATACCACTGATCCCAGCAAATTAGGGTGCCAATATTTCCTTTTTTTGTAAGTGTAGATTTAAAACCTAAATCTCCAGGAGTGAAATAAAATTTTTCGTAAAAATGGGGATCATCTGGAATATGCATTTTACGGTACAAACCAGCTTGCGAACCGTCGCTATCTATTATATAGGCACTATTATGATATATTCCAGACATTCTTTTTTCAAAAAACGGAATGATTAGAGCTACATTTAATTCTTTCGCTAATGCACTGAAGGCTGTAAAAGATACATCGCCTAAAGGCTCAGCCAATGAAAAATTAGAAACATCTTCGCTTTGACAAAAATAATGACTGCTATATAATTCAGGGAGTGAAATAACTTCTGCGCCTTTCTTTGCCGCTTTACGAATCCAACTTAAACATTTTTTCCTGTTTTCTTCAGGAGTATTATTAAGATTTAATTGAATTACCGCAATAGTATATTTTTTATTAGCCATGAAATAGGGGTGTCTTAATTGTGAAACAAAGATATCAAATAAACAAAAGATATGAATTGCAGCAGCTTCAAAACGATTAAAAGTTTTTAAAAGCGCAAAAAAAGTACTCAAAAAGCTACTCTTTTACAACCACAAAAGTAGCTTTAGAGCCTGTAGATAAGTTCCATTG
>JANQTG010000087.1:7798-9270 GCA_030731855.1 Cellulophaga sp.
ATGAATTTACCATTGTTTTTAATGTCGCCTAAATACATGTTTGGGAAATAACCAGCACCTGATTTAGAATCGCTTTTTTCTCTTATTTTCGGGTCTAATATTAAATCGTGCCCCGCTTGTTTTAAATCTTTATTCGGCAACATAGATACTTTTGGCTGGTCACTGCCTTTCATATCTATTTCGGGAGTTTGGCCTAAAAGGTCGGGTAAATTTAACGATAATTGTGGTTTTTTTTCGGGCGTTAATTTTAAATCAGTCTTTTCTTCTGCTTTTGTTTTACTTTCAATTTTAAGTACTGTTGTCTTAGGTATTTCTTGTGAAAATACCCCTTGAAAAAGTAAAATACAGCATAAAAGACTTAGAAAGCGCATGGCTATTTTTTATAAAATTATATCATAGTAAATTTAGCAAATACCCTGCCAATGTATTTTAAATTGGTGTTAAAAATTATAATAACGTCCGAGAAAAAACACAAGACCGCTTTGCTTCAAGAGCCAAGAATCAAGACTTATTCCCCTAACTCCGTAATTTTTTTCTCGTATAATTTTTTACTTTCCACAACGGCAACATTTAACTCTTGCATAATACCATCAACACGGTCTTCAATACTTTTCATTTGGTCATTGATATTGTCGAAGGAATTTAAAGCAGCAGCCACTTCCAAAGCTTTTACAACCTCAACCGCATCGCCATGTAATAAGCGCAATTTTGCAATGGCTTCTGAGGTATTGTCAAGGGTTCCGTTATATTTGGTTCGAGCTTTGTTTATAGCATTTAGTAGCGTTTTTTTACTGGTATCATCACTTAAACTATTGGTCTGCGTTTCCATAGCTTCAAATAAGTTCGATGCTTTGGTCTTTAAATCTTCATATTCTTTATTTAAATTTTCAACGCGTTTGTTTACTTTTTCCCAATCGCCATAAACTTTTGCGAATTCTTTATCTTCATTTTTAGTATCTTCAAGGGCACTTTTTAAACTAGATAAAGACGATAATCCAGAATTGACGAATTTATTAGCACTCTCTTTTTTATTCTCGAAAGTAGAAACCTGCGATTTGAATTTTTCTTTTAAACGAATTAAATCTTCCGGACTTTTATCTTTCCAGCAAGACGTTAAAAGGGTAAGGGCAATAATAAGGGTAAACGATTTTTTGAACATGGTTATGTTTTTAGTGTGGTGTAAAAGTAAAAAAAATGATTCAACTTTACTTTTTTATGTATTCACTTAACTTTTTAGGTCCTTCGAGCAATACTCTTACCACTCTTAGCGTGCCATCTTCAGTAGTTTCAATAGTCCATTTTATCAAACAAATAGCACCATTTTCTATTTCTATACCCGTAATACTCCTTGGATGTACACAACTACCGTCATTAAAAAACGGTATTTCGTTAGGTTGCGGAAATCGCGGTCTATGGGTATGGCCAACTATGGTTAGTAAATAGTTGTTTGCTACAATCCATTTTTTAATTCG
>JANQTG010000087.1:9370-16138 GCA_030731855.1 Cellulophaga sp.
ACATATTTAGGATCTTTATATACCATATCATGATTTCCCCAAATCATATGTAATTTTCCTTTTTTATGATATTCTTGCAATAAAAAATAAACGTTTTTATGGGCGTTAAAAACAGCTTCAAAATTTATATTTTCCCATAATTCATCGCCATCGCCTAATTCTATATATTCAAAATCTTGACTTAAATAGAATTTTAACGCATGGAAATAAATATTTCTATTATTCGCAAATTCATCCGCAAAACTATTATCTCCTCTGTGGCAATCACTAAATAAAATAAATTTTGAGCTATCATCAAATGCTAGTATTTTGGCTTCGTTATAGGCTTTTGACAATCTGTTGTTCGACGACATGTTTTATTTTTTATAAATATCTAAAAAAGTAGCGAATCTCTAAGATTTTCAGTATTGAAAGATTAATTTTTTATTTTAAAATTTATCAATGAGGCTGTTTTTTTTATTTAAGAAAACGTTGTAGTAACTATTTTTTTGAAATGATTTAAAGAATGCGATACATTATTGGTCTATAAATTCAATTTTCTATAAATATTCGTATATATTTATCGCATATAATCAAATCAACATAAGACTAAAATGTTAGGAATAGTATCTTTCGTAGGCTTTACCGCTCTTGTAGCCATAATAGCCTATTTCGCAACAAGAAAAACTGATGAAAATACCTCTGATGGCTACTTTTTAGGTGGTAGAAGTCTAACAGCAGGCGTAATTGCAGGTTCTTTACTTTTAACAAACTTATCTACTGAACAAATTGTAGGCTTAAACGGAGCTGCTTTCGCTGACGGAATTTTGGTAATGGCTTGGGAAACCTTAGCAGCAATCGCCATGGTTATCACCGCAGTATTTTTGTTGCCTCGTTATCTTAAAGGCGGAATTTCTACCATACCAACCTACTTAGAGCGCAGGTATGATGTTACAACAAAAGCAATGACCTCTGGTTTATTCTTATCTGGCTACGCGATTGTTTTATTGCCTATTGTACTATATTCAGGGTCTTTAGGAATAAGTCAAATGTTCGATATTCCAAAATTGTTAAATATTACAGAATGGCAATCTATTTGGTTATGTGTTTGGAGTATTGGTTTAATAGGCTCAGTGTATGCTATTTTTGGTGGTCTTAAAGCGGTAGCAGTTTCTGATACCATAAACGCCATTGGGTTGTTAATTGGCGGATTATTAATTCCTGTATTTGGTTTGATTTCTATTTCTGACGATAATAGTATTTTAGGAGGATTAGATAAATTAGTTACCGAACATCCAGAAAAATTTGATGCTATTGGTGGTGCAGAATCTTCTATACCCTTTGCTACCATATTTACGGGTATGATGTTAGTACAGTTGTTTTATTGGGGTACAAACCAACAAATTATACAACGTGCATTAGGCGCAAAAAACTTAATCGAAGGTCAAAAAGGATTAACTTTAGCCGCCGTTATTAAAATTTTAGGACCAATTATTGTTGTTTTACCAGGTATTATAGCCTATCATAAATTTGGAGATGACACACTTTTTAGTAAAGATGTTGCTTACCCTAGGTTAGTGGCAGAAGTGCTACCAAAACCTTTGTTAGGTTTTTTCGCCGCAGTAATGTTTGGGGCTATATTAAGTTCATTTAATTCGGCCTTAAATAGTTGTGTTACCCTTTTTGGTATTGATATTTACAAGCAATTTATAAATAAAGAAGCTCCGGAGAAAAAAGTGGTAAGCGTTGGTAAAACTTTCGGAATATTTTTAGCGGTCTTCTCTATGGGTATTGCTCCTTTTTTATATTACGCCTCTGATGGATTATTTGGGTATTTACAAGAAGTTAACGGAGCGTATAGTGTGCCTATTTTGTCTATAATTCTGGTTGGGTTTTTAACAAAAAGAGTGCCTGCAATTGCAGCGAAAGTTGGCTTAATTTTCTCGTTTACGTTTTCTGTAATTTATATTATTTTGAACAAAGGTTTTGAAATGGACTTGCCACATTTCTTACACATGCAGTTTATAACTTTTGTATCAACAATACTAATTATGTTGGTCATCGGTAAATTAAAACCTAGAACAACAGACTATGTTTTAGAGGACACAAAAGACGTAGATTTAACCCCTTGGAAATATGTAAAGCCAGCTGGTATTGTAATATGCGTTGTAGTGATTAGCACGTATGTATACTTTAGCTGATGCTATAGGAACTATTTTTTTCTAAAAAGAGAAGTTTTTTTTAAATAGCTTCTCTTTTTAGAAAATAGTGGGTTTAATTCATTTTTTTAAAGTTACAAGATTTTTGCTAATGTGTTGACCAACTTCTTCTCCTTGTTTAACACCTTCTTCAATGGCCATCATATAGTGTATTCCACCATAGAGCCTGGATATTGCTGCTTCTTCGGAAGCATGTATAAATGAGGTAAAACTGCGAACAGGTAGTCCATATTCTACTTCGGTAGTATCATCAAAAGCAAAATTATCACCATATAATCGCGTTAAGGCTACGGCTGCTGCTCTGGAAATTACAGAATGACCACTTGTATATTCTGGGAAAGGTGGTGTTTGTAATAATGGAATCCATTCTTCGTCAATATTCGCATTAATAACAGTTTCTGGACGCACTAATAAGCTTCTCCATTTTTCGTCCCAACAGCTTATAAAAGCATCAAAAAGTGATGTCGTTACATTAGCGTAAGCATTCACGGTTTCGTCAAAAGTACTCTTCGATTTTTTACTTGCAATAGCAGTAATACCCATCCAGTGACCTCCAGGAGTAATTTTTTTAGTCGCAAACATAGCATGGCCTACATGGTGAGAAACATACGGATTACAATCCCAAAAACTCGCAATATCTCTTTTATTTTGATCAGTTCCAGTACCCTCATTGTAAACCTGCATTAATTGTGTTCGAAAAGGACTCCCTTCTGTTAAATCGTAAGATAAAGGTGGTTTAGGAGGAAATTGCCCGGCAGAATCCAAAACTAATGTTCTTATTTTAGACCAAGAAGGTTCAATACCATCCATATAATCGGGTGGAGTAGGCTTCCAATATTGGGGTTCATCAAGTATGGTATATTTTGGATAGGTTCTTGTTTGCTTATACATATCTGTATCAGCCCATTTTGAAATATGCTGAGCTACTAAGTCTCCGTATTTTTTTGAAGCTTCTAAAATATTATCTGGTAGCCCAGCTTCTTGTAGTTCTGCATATGTTTTATCTTGGAATTCATTAATTTTTTCTTCCGAAAAAATAAGTTGTCTACTAATAGTTAAAAAAGCGTGAATGGCAGCCAAATTCATGTTGATATTCTCGTCTGTTGGATCTGGAATATTTGTGTATTCATTAATTTGTCCTTCTAAAGAATTATATTTTTCTGGATGTGCTTTTTGCATAATAGCATAGGATGCTATTGTTGGGTACATATATACCCTTGATGCTACAGGTGGTGAAAAAATATCGTACACAATTACATCTGTGAGCTTTTTCATTGAGTTTTGAAAAAGTTCTGGATTTTGTAATTTTTCTTTATATGCATTATTTTCTTTACAAGAATTAAAAGTTATTACACTACCTGCCATTAAACAAACAAAAAGTAAGTTCTTTAATTCTTTTCTTCTAAGGAAAAATGCCTTGGTGTTAAAAAATAGCTTTAAAATCATAAATATTTTAATTATTTGTTATTTCGAAAGTATACGATTTATCATTATTTACAAGTACTAGAAATTTGTCTTTATTTATTTTTAAAATCTGCCTACAATTAAGCCCTTTTGGTAGTGGAAGGTAGTTGAAAGATTTAAAATTACCAGTAGTGTCAAAATTTATGATACCACCTGAATTAGCATCGGAATTACCTAGTTCAACCGTATAATCTAAATAATTTCCGACAAATATTATTTTTTTTGAAGCCGAATTATCGTCAATATATATATCTTCAATACTACTCATTTGTGCTTCAATAGGTAATGCTACTGCTTTAAAATTAGTTGTCCCAGGATTAAAATATATCATAGAGCGAAGTTCTGTTATTTTTTTTATTTCCATGATATCTTTTTCTTCTTTACCTGTTAAATAGGTTATAGAATTAATTTTAGAAAAATTATTGTAGTCTAAAAAATTCTTTTTTAAGTATGGTAATTGTTGTATTAATTTGTCTTTAGATGCAAATGGAACATTATGGCCAAAAAAGTTATAAAAAATAATAGGATCTGGTTGTCCATTTTTATCAAAATCATCAATATATAGCTTTATTGGGTTTTCTACTGTTGCTTTCATTTTAAAGTTTAGCCCAACGTTACCTCCAATAATATCTAATTGTCCGTTATTGTCTATATCTGCAACAGAAACAGTATTCCACATACCAAAACTATCGGCTAGGCCATAAGCTTTTGTTTGGTTTTCAAATTTATCATTTCCTTTATTAATTAAGATAGTTATTGGCATCCAATCACCTACCAAAATTAAATCTAGTAATTTATCATTATTTAAGTCTGCCCAATGGCTATCGGTAATCATTCCAATTCTTATTTTCTCTACGATACTAAAACTACCTTTTTGATTACTTTTAAGGATATAACTAAATGGTGATAAACCATAACCACCAGGAACAGACCTGTTGCCAATAAAAAGGTCTTTATAGCCATCATTATTATAGTCGCCTGTAGAAATACTTCCTCCGTTAGTTTTAATTAGTGTAGCAGGTAATCTATTTAATTTGCCATTTCCATCGTTAATATACAATCTATCTTCATAAGAAGCGTCCTGTTCAGCCCATTCATTACCGCCACTCATAATATATAAATCCATATCGCCATCATTCTCTACATCAAAAGCAATTGCATCTACGTCCTCATATGGTATTTCTTGTTTAAAGTTGTTTTTTGAATCTTCTATGTAAGTACCATCTTGTTGTTTTAAATAAAGTATAGGTGCTTGGTTTTTAGCACCACCAATATAAATATCTTCGAGACCATCTCCGTTAAAATCTGCAGGAACTCCTACTGGACCTTCTGTACTTAGTTTTTCGGGCATTAAATATTCTCTTTCATAATCTAAAAATGTATTTTCAATATGAGTATACATAAACGGATCAGCTATTGCAAATTTTGTTTCTTTAAATATCCTTTTGTCTTTTGTGCTAGTCTCTTTTTTAATGGTATTAAGAGCATTAATGGTGTTATTTTTTACTGTTTGAACTGTTCCATCAAGCCAATTGATTGTTACGGAATCAATTTTTTGGATATTTCCTAAACCAAAATTTATTTTATGTGAAGAAGAAGATTGAAAACCTTTGGTTACCATTAGCTCTTTATAAAATTCTTTTCCACCAGCAAAAAGTTTAATTTTTGATCCTGTAGCGTTTTTAAAATCATTATTACCTTGTAATGAAAAAGCAACAAAATTATTTTTGGAAGTGTCACCACTTTTATTCTCAAGTAAAAGAGCTGGTTCGTTAATAGTATTTACAACAAGGTCTAGGTCGCCGTCATTATCTAAATCACTATAGGCAGCGCCATTAGAGTATGATGGAGATTGACCAGCATTTTCTGTTAATTTTTCGAATTTTAAGTCACCTAGATTTTTATATATAATATTCGAAAGTTTAATAGTAGGCATTTTTTCTATAAGCTTAAGCTCTAATTCATTCTGTTGAGATTGGTTGTACTTTGAGAAATCTACATTACTTAAATAGTTAATATAATCTAGATCATTACTGCGTTTTAAAATGCCGTTTGTAATATAAATATCATTTAATCCGTCATTATCAAAATCTTGAATAAGAGAAGACCAGCTCCAATCTGTTGCATAAGTTTCTGTCATCAGAGCAATTTCGGCAAATGAATTATTACCTCTATTTAGTTGAAAAGTATTACGAGCGTATTGGGTTTCAAAACCATAATCTTTTTTTATTTGAGCTATTTTATCGGTGTCTTCACCACCGGATTTAAGAAAAATATCATGATTAAAGGGCATCATGTCTAACGAAAAAATATCAACATACTGGTCGTTATTTAGATCTGCTATATCTACGCCCATAGTAAATCTTGAAGTGTGAGAAATATAGCTCGAAATAGATTCTTTAAAAGTTTTATTACCTTGGTTTATGTATAGGTAATCATTTTCATGAAAATCGTTTCCAATATAAATATCAATAAATCCGTCATTATTTATATCTGCTGTTGTTATCGCCAACCCATACCCTAAAGCGCTAGAAAATATGCCCGAACCTTCTGTTACATCTACAAACTTACTAATACCTTCATTTAATTTGTTTTCATAAAATTTATCGCCTGCTATGCTATCTTTAATTTGTCTTCTTTGGCTGCTACCGTAGCTTCTAGGGGTATGTACAGAGTGGTTTAACAAATAAACATCCATATCACCATCATTATCATAATCAAAAAAAGCAGCTTGGGTAGCTAGACCCGAAAAATTTAAACCATAGGCTTCTGCAGATTCTTCAAACACATTATTTCCTTTATTTATGTACAACAAGTTGGTTGCCTTAAAGGTTTTATAATTACTAACTTTTGAAACATAAATATCTAACAAACCATCATTATTTACATCTTCCATGGTAACCCCTGAGGACCAAGTAGAGTCTATTATAATACCGGATTCTTTAGTTATGTCTTTAAATTTTAAACCTCCTTGATTTAGGAAAAGTTTATCAGGTGTTTGGTTTGCGGTAAAATAAATATCATCTAAACCATCGTTATTTATATCACCAATGGCCACACCACCACCATTATAATAGTATAGGTATTCTATAATGTTTATATCACC
>JANQTG010000087.1:16238-22193 GCA_030731855.1 Cellulophaga sp.
ACCTTCATTTTTTAAGAGTACTGTGGTTAGTGTATTGGCAGTTAATTTATTCGCTTTGGTTAACTCTTGATCAGAAAAAATATCATTGATATTAGCATTTTTAAAAGTTTCATAATCTGGAAATCGTTTTTTTAGTCCTTTTATTTGGTCTATTAAATTATGGCGTAGGGCATAAGGGTAATCTTTACCATTTTGAGCACGAAAAGTTAGTATGGGATCTATAAATCCGTTTACATCAAAATCACTTGAGTATAAAGTTATAGGTTGTTCTTTTGTTGCTTTAAACCTACTATTTAATCCGTGATTTCCAACGATAAAATCAATATCTCCATCGTTATCAAGATCTTTAGAATAAATTACGTTCCACCACCCTTTTAAATTTGAAAGGGTATTATTTTTAATTTTTGAAAATATACCATTTGTATTTAAAAATATTTCTATCCCCATAAATTCACCAACAACAATTAAGTCTTGATCACCATCTTGGTCAATATCGTTAAATACCGCATCTGTGATCATTCCTATATTAGTTAGCTCTTTTGCTGTAGTTTCTGTTTCGTTTGAAAAATTTCCATTCCCATCATTTTTAAGTATAAACCCAGAACATTGTGTACCATATTTTAGGGGAATAATTCGTTCACCTACAAATAAATCTAAATCGCCATCATTATCAATATCAGCAGAAATAACGGTAGAAGTGCTATTTACGGTACTGTTATTTGGGAGTTTTTGATTAGAGAGCGTAAAATTTCCTTTACCATCATTAAAATATAAATGATCTAAAAATGCCGTTGAATATTGAGAAAACTCAACGCCTCCGCTACAAACATATAAATCTAAGTCGCCATCATTATCAGCATCAAAAAATAAACTGGCTGCATCTTCTGAGTCTTTATTTTTGTCAAAAACGGCACTAGCACTTGCCTTAAAACTTTTTCCATCACCAAAATACAAACTACCTGGAGTGCCTTTAGAGCCTCCAATAAATAAATCATTATAGCCATCAGCATTTATATCTCCCATAGTCATTTTAGGGCCTTCGGTACTGCACATGTGGTGGAGTAAACGGTCTCTATCAAAATCAACGAATCTATTTTCTATATGCTTGTAATCTATATAGTTTGAAATTTTTTGAAACAGCTGATTAGTTACAATTGGCTCTTCTTTCTCTTTAATTATTGCATCAGCTTCATCTAAAAATAAGCTTTTATTTACGGAGATATTTTTAAGTCTAGTTATTTTGCCAGAAGGCCAATACACGTTAATGCTTATAGGGTTGCTAGTTGGTAACCCAATAATTGTTCTAGGATCCATACTTGATTGAAAACCACGAACAGGTTGATTTTCTTTTGAAATGTTTTCATAGGGGATTTCAATTTTTGTGCCTATTGCATTCGTGTTTTTACCTTCTCCTTTTAAAACTAATGTTATGTAGTTTCCTTTTTTAGATTCTATGGTTGTGTTTCTGTAAACAAAAGATTCCATGTTTACGTTATTTACCACCAAATCTAAATCGCCATCATTATCTAAATCGCCATAAGCAGCTCCATTGGAAAAACTCTCGGTTTGAAGTCCTGACGTTTCAAAAGGTTTAAAATCTAGATTTCCAAAATTTTTATAAGCATGATTTTTTATTTTATTAGATGGAATAATATCTATTAATTTTGCATAATTAATAGAATCGCTAGAAACTATGGATTTTATGACTTCTTCATTAGATATATATTGTAAATAATCTTGATTGGTAAGATCACGGAAAATGCCGTTTGCAATAAATAAATCTTTTAAACCGTCATTATCCATATCAAATATAAGTGCACCCCAACTCCAGTCAGATGCCTCTACGCCACTTAAACGCCCTATTTCACTGAAAGAATTATTGGTATTATTCAGTTGAAAAGTGTTTCTTGTAAATTGGTGGTGATAGCCACTATTTAGTTTTAGTTGGTATTTGTTCCAATCTTCAAAAGTAGTTACGGTTTTAAGACGTTCATATTCAGATGGTAGCATTTCTGTCACAAAAATATCATTATACCCATCATTGTTTATGTCTGCCATATCGGCTCCCATAGAAGCTCCACTACTTGCCGTAATTTCATTTTCGAAATCTTCGGTAAAGGTTCCGTTTTGATTATTTATATATAAATAATCACGTTCAAAAAAATCATTTGATACATAAATATCCTCCCAGCCATCATTATTTACATCGCCTACGGTTACTCCTAGCCCAAAGCCTACAACGCTACCATAAATACCAGCTTTTTTACTTACATCAATAAATTTCCCATCAACATTTTCCATGAGTTTATCACCGCCAAGTAAATCTCTTTTAGGGCGTTCATTTCTTCTAAGATCAAAACTTCCTATAGCTTGGTATGAGTTGTTTAAAATATAAACATCTAGATCGCCATCTTTGTCATAATCAAAAAAAGAGGCATGTGTTGAAAAACCTTTATCGTCAAGGTTGTACGCCGCTGCCATTTCAGTAAAAGTTTCATCTCCATTATTAATAAATAACTCGTTTTGCTTGTTTTCTCCTTTTATATCGCCTGAATTACATACATAAATATCTAAAAAACCATCGGCATTTATATCTACCATACTAACTCCTGTAGACCAGGGTTGCGTGCCGCCAACTTTAGCATTTACAGTAATATCTTTAAATTTAAAGTTCCCTAAATTAAGATAAAGTTTATTTTGAGATTGGTTGGCGGTAAAATAAATATCTGGCAAACTATCATTGTTAATATCGCCAATTGCAACACCACCTCCGTTATAAAAATTACGATATTTATATACATTAAAATCATTTGAATAGTTTAATTCGTTAATAAAGTCTATTCCTGTTTGATTTTCAGTAAGTAATTCAAAAATCTCCTCCTTTTTTACTTCTTCATTCTTTATGGTACATGAGACAAAAAAGACACTAATTGCTACGTATAAAATAGTTTTAAAATTCATAATATATTATTTATCTTGAATAAAACGTAAGTCATCAATTCTTGCATTTACTTCTTTATTGTCAACTAAGGACTCAATAATAATACGCCTGTTGCCATCAATTTTTACAAACACTTCGGTTTCATTTTTATTTAGAGGTACTGTAATAAAATCATTTCCAGGATACCATTTTAATAAACTATCTTTAATAATAGGTGTTAGTTTCTCTGCATGCAAGTTTTCATTCCACAGAGACCAGGCCTCATAGTAAAATTTTAAATCCATTCCGGTCATAATTTTTTCATCATTAAAAATACCATAAAATAGCATGTTTATATCGTTTATGGTAGTATCATTTTTCTGGTTTGGAAGCTTATATTTTACAAAGTTATTTGATGAACTGTGGCTAATAATTTTTTTATTATTAAGTTTCCAACATTGATCGTAAAAATTTTGTTTGGTGATACCAAACTTCATTCCCAAAAAAAGCGAATCGTTTATTGTTTTTTTTGCCATTTCAGTTTTTACCAGCTTTGAATATTCTGATTCTGAACAGCTAGAAACAAAAATTAATGTAGAACAAAATAAAAGAATTTTAATTGGTATAAAAACTAACTTTTTCATCATTTTTAGTAATTACTAATATTTTTTTATTTTCTTTTTGAATCCATTTTAAACCTCTAATTTGTCCTTCGATATCTAAAGGAAAAACTGCATTCGTTTTTTTGTAGGGCCCAAAGATAACCCATCCTTTTGAAGCATCATACTTTCCGAACTGTGGTTTCACTAAAAATTGGTTGCCACCAAAAAATAAATCTAAATCTCCGTCATTATTAACATCTTCGGCGGTAATGTCATATATAGGTGCATATTGTATTTCATTCGGAAGTGTTTCAGCTTTAAATTTTTTTCCGTCATTAAAGTAAATTGTACTTTCTAAAACATGTAAATCTATAAATTTTGCTTGGGATAGTTGTGCTTCAGAAAAAATAGAAGATATAGATGCTTTACTATAGTCCTTATAATAAAGTAGTTTTTTCTTCAAAGATGGTATTTGTGAAATAAGTTCATCTTTATCGACAATGGGGTAATATTTATTTTCAATTTTTTTACAGATTATTTGTTCTTTAAATCCATTTCCATCAAAATCACCTACGTACATTCTCATGTTGGGTTCAAAAAAATTATTTAGTCCGATATTGCCAGCAATAATGTCTTTATTTCCATCATTATCAATATCCTCAACTATCATAGAAGTCCATAAACCAGAAGAGTATTCAAGTCCGTATTCTTTTGTATTATCTATGAGTTTACCCTTTTTGTTGATGAATATTTTTATTGGCATCCATTCTCCAATAACAATTAAATCTTCCCATCCATCATTATTAAGATCTGCCCAGGTGGCATTTGTAATTAAACCAATAGTATGTAAGGCTTTATTTTCCATTGCTTTAAAATTTCCTTTTCCATCATTTTGCAATATATAACCAGAACAAGGTTCGCCATATAAATTTGTTTTGTAGCGCTCCCCAACAAAAAGATCAAGATCTCCATCATGATCAAAATCAGAGGCTTTAACTACAGAAGAACTTATAGGATTAGCAAACGATAGTGCTAATGGCATTTTAACAAATTGGTTGTTTTGGTTGCTATAGTACGTGTCGTTTAAAGCAGTTGAAAAAGAGGAGTAAGCCTTGCCTCCATGACAAACATATAAATCTAAATCACCATCATTATCTCCATCAAAAAAAAGCGCATCAATGTCTTCTGATGTAATTTCTTCTTTAAATGGCTCACTTATTTCTTGATAACCATTTTTTGATGAGATAAATAAAACACCTGACTGATTTTTTGCTCCTCCAATAAAAAAATCTTCTACACCGTCATTATTTATATCAGCACTTGCGAATGCAGGACCTTCATTACTATACATTTGTGTCAACAACCTTTCATTATTAAAATCTATATATTTATTTTCAATATGTTTAAAGTTAAATAGTGCCGGTATTGCTGAAAAGTTGATTTTTGGTTTTGTAGTTTGTAAAACTCTAGGTGTACTGCCTTCTTGATTTTCGTATGAAATAGTATGGGTTTTATTTGTTTTTATTTGTATATATTTTGAACTTGTCTCATCTGGCCACGTTACAATTAATGAATCAATTAATGTAGTATTTCCAACGCCAAAATGAATACCATCAGATACGCTACTTTGAAAACCTCTAGACGTAAAGTTTTCTCCGTAATTGGTTAATCCGTTATTATAGAAAATTTTTGCTTTCGCTCCAATTGCTTTTGTATTGTTATTATTGTTTTTAAATTTAATATATAAGCTTCTATTGTTTAAAGTGTCTGTATTGTTTTCATACACAAAGGATGGCATGTTAACATTATTTACTACTAAATCTAAATCACCGTCATTATCTAAGTCGGCATAAGCACTGCCGTTGCTAAAACTTGGCTGATTTAATCCCCATTCTTTACTAGTTTCTGTAAAATTAAAATTTCCTTTATTTTTAAAAACACCATTAATTACAGCTTTTGATGGCATTGCATCAATTAAATTTTTAATAATATTTTCTTCTTTATTTTGAACCCTATTACGAATGGTTTCATCATTTGCTTCATAGGTTAGGTAGTCTCTGTCTAGTAGGTCTTTATATATTCCGTTACTCACAAAAATATCACGCAAACCATCGTTATCCATATCAAAAAATAAAGTGCTCCAGCTCCATTCCGTAGCAGCAAGACCTGCTTGCCTAGCTATTTCAACATAAGTATTGTTGCCGAGATTTCTTTGTAAGGTATTTCTAGGAAATTGATGGTAGTATCCTTGTTTTTCTGCAAGTTGTTGTTTATCCCAAGATCCGAACATAGTTTTGGTTTTCTTACGTTCCTCGGTTGTTGGTAACATTTCGGTAACCATTAAATCTATAAGATTATCGTTGTTTAAATCGGCAACATCTGCGCCCATAGAGCCCATAGAAATAGAGGAAAAATAATCCTCTAAACGTTCAT
>JANQTG010000087.1:22293-36712 GCA_030731855.1 Cellulophaga sp.
TCTTTTACAAGATCGAAAGCACCAATAGCCTTCATGGAATTATTTAAGATATAACAGTCTAAATCACCATCTTTGTCATAATCAAAAAAAGCGGCTTGTACTGATAAGCCCTCTATAGCTAAACCATATTTTTCAGAAGCTTCGGTAAAGGTTAAATTGCCATTATTGATAAATAGTTCGTTATGCCTATTTTTACCGCCGGGCATACCAGATTTACAAACGTATAAATCTAGAAAACCGTCACCATTTATATCTACGAATGTTGCTCCTGTAGACCATACATTTTCACAAGCTACTTTTGCTGTATTTGTAATATCTTCAAATTTCCAGTTTCCTTTGTTTAGGTATAATTTGTTGTCTACTTGGTTTCCTGTAAAATAAATATCTTCTAGTCCGTCATTATTAATATCCCCAATAGCTACACCGCCACCGTTATAAAAGTTACGATATAAGTAAGGGTTAAAATTTTCGGTATAGGTAAGTTTGTTTTCAAAAGTAATACCAGTACTACTGTCTTTTAAAGAAAATAAATCTTTGGTGGTTATTTCTTGATCTTTACAGGAAAAACCAATACATAATAAGAATAGTACTTTAAGTTTCATTTTTAAAAATAATTAAAAAAAAGGGTTGCTAATTTAGCAACCCTTTTTAAAATTTTAATACTATTTACTTAGTATCCAGGGTTCTGTGTTAAACCACTGTTTACTGCTTGTATTTGAAGGAACGGTATTGGGAATACTGTTCTGAAAGCATCGCTATTTGTTTTTTCCCACCAAGAATCTCCCCATTTTCCAAAACGGATAAGATCTGTTCTACGGCTACTTTCTTGAAACATTTCTTTACCTCTTTCAGCAAGAAATTGGTCAGCTGTAATACTTCCTAATGGAGCTAAACCTGCTCTATTACGAATGGCATTTACATCTGTTAAAGATAAACTCCAGTCTCCTGCAGCTCTAGCTCTAGCTTCGCCACGCATTAAATGCAAATCACCTAATCTAAAAATAGGATAATCATTATTCATCTCTTGTCTTCCAAATAATTGGAAACTAAACTTTTTAGCACGTGCACCACTTTCTCTTGGAGAGTTGGGCTCTAACTCAGAAATAGTTGGTGTATAATCTAATACTAAGTTTGGATCATCAGCAGCAAAATCAAGCAAGGCATTACCTGCAAAGTCCGTTTGTGGTCCCGCTAAAAAGCTAGCTTCTTTACGTAAATCAGTATCATCATAACTGTTATAAAACTCCTCTAGAACTTGATATCCGTTCCATGGCTGTTGGTCTAAGGCATACGTTAACTGGGTGCTGTAATGAAAATTCATTTGAGAAAAGTTCATTCCACCTGCACTAACAGCATCATAATAAATAGACCAAATCATCTCAGGATTAAATTGGTTGTTAGGGGCAAATATAGCAGCATAGCCTGTTAATTCGGCTGGATCTGTAGCTACGTCTGGTCTTTTACCTAGATTCTGTACAGATGTAGAAGCTGTGGAAAGCATGTATGGGCCATTATCAATTACATAAGTAGCGGCAATATCTGCTTCTGCGTAACGAGGAGTGCCTGTATACACTTCTGCGTTTAGGTATAATTTAGCTAATAAAGATAAGGTTGCGTATTGGTTTACAATATAAGGCTGTGCATCGATACCTAAAGCACTGGTAGATAAATCCATCCCAGCGGTAACTGCTGGTATACCTAATACAGATAATAATTCACTTTCAACAAAATTAAAAACTTGTAATCTTGTTGCTTGTGGAGAATCTACACCTGGAGTTGTGATTATTTTTACTCTACCAAACAAGTCCATTAATCTAAAATATTGAAACGCTCTTAAAACTCTCGCCTGCGCTGCTTCGTTCGGTGATAAGTTTCCAGCAAGTGCTAAGTTTGTTTCACCAATACCGCCATAGGCATTATTCCAAGTATCATTAAGTGGTCCGTTTGAAGGATCAAAAGTATGTCTGTGCATTTGTAACCAAATACCACCGTCAAACCAGTCACCACCTTTTTGTCCGATGGCCATTTCGTCACTAGAAACTGTTTGTACAGAATAAAATGAACCATGCCCAGCAGAACCATTTCTAATTCCGTTGTAAGAACCAGTTAGGTTACCCGAAGGTAAAATACCACCAGAAGTAGCGCCTTCAATTACAACTACTCCATTATCTGAAAACTGTGTTGTCAATTGGTCTTCTAAGACCTCGTCTAAGTCGGTACAGGCATACGTGAGTAGTAGTGCACCGCAAAAGAAACTAAATTTAATTAATCTATTCATATCTTTTTTTTTTTTAAAAGTTAATATTTAAACCAAGCGTAAAAGTGGTTGCAAGAAAATAGTTATATCTTCTGTCTATTCCTGGCGCTAATAAGTTTGGAGTTAAGCCTCTGGCACCTCCATTATCAACTGAACCAAAATCTTGTAAAGCTGGTTCAGGATCAGCTCCTGTATAATTGGTAATCGTAAATAAATTTTGACCAGCTAATGATAAGCGGATATTTTTAATATAGTCGTTGTTAATATCAAATTTATATCCTACAGAAAGGTTGTCTAATCTTAAGAAATCTGCTTTTTCAACATAATAAGAGCTAAATTGAGCTGTTCTGATATCATCTCTAGCAAGTTCTGTATTTACGAAATTATATGATGATTGTGAACCAATACGTGGCTCGTAAAAAGCACGGAAAGCGTTTACTAAACTATGACCAAATGCACCTCTAAAAAATGCATTAATATCCCATTTTCCAATAGTTACTTGGTTGGTCCATCCTAATTCTAAATCTGGAATACCATTTCCTAAAACCGCAAAATCAACATCCTCATTTAAAGCACTACCTTGTCCAGTAATTAAAGTGCCGTCTCCATTAACATCTACTAGTATAGGCGAACCATTACCATCTACATCACCAGAAAAAACAGGCC
The DNA here is from genome assembly GCA_030731855.1 of Cellulophaga sp. Lineage (GTDB taxonomy): Bacteria > Bacteroidota > Bacteroidia > Flavobacteriales > Flavobacteriaceae > Cellulophaga. Next base: position 25,217 of record JANQTG010000087.1, read on the forward strand.
CCCAAATTTGCCCTACTTCTTGACCTTCTCTTACAAGAATAACATTAGTATCATTTTGACCAGGAGCACCTAAGTTACCTATAGTACGGTCACCACCTGTATTTTCTGTTAAAACTGTTTTATAACTAGAAAGTATTATTCCTGTGTTGTAATTAATTCTATCATTTTTTAATACATCATAATTAGCAGTCAATTCTATACCTTTTGTATTTAGGGCACCTCCATTTTGAAACTGTCTACTAAATCCGCCACTAACTGCAGGATCAATTCCCACTTCAGTAATAAAATCTTGAATATCTCTATTATAAAGATCTAAAGTTGCGGAAAAACGATCCATAGCAAATTCAAAACCTAAGTTAAGTTCTTGTTTTTCTTCCCATTTTAAATTTGGATTTGCTAATCTAGTACCTAAACCTGTTGCAGAAGAACCAAAACCGTTAGATCCGTTAACTACGTTAAAGTTTGTTTGTGAAAGACCTACACCTCCTGGAGTAGACCCTGTTACTCCATATCCTAATCTTGCTTTTAATAAATTCACATTAGGTAATTCTAAGTATTTATTTGCGTCAACGCCTACAGAAACTGAAGGGAAAAGACCCCATTGTTCATCGGCACCAAATCTACTAGAACCTTCTCTACGCAAAGAAGCGTCAAAATAAATAGCATTATCAAAAGTAGCATTAACTTTTCCGAAGAAAGCGATAATTCTATCATCGTCATTTCTTCCGCTATTGGCGATAACTCTTCCTGCTTCTAATAAATCTTGAGAAGTTTCTATGGCATCACTAAAATTAAAATCTACTCCAGGAGGAAAATCACCTAATTGAAAATAATATTCATTAAAGTCGCTATCTTGATAAGAATATCCACCTGTAGCGCTAATAGAAAGCTTGTCATTAATAGTTTTTGACCAGTTACCATACAATTCTAAAACTTGATTTCTATTTTCTTGGGTATAGAAATCTGCTCTACCTTTTCTAAAAGGGCTTAATGCACCTCCTCTAAAGAAACTTGTAGTAGGATAGTATTGTCTGTTTTGTATTTTAACGTTTTGCTGACCTATGTTTAAATTGGCAGTAAAATTATCTGTAAAAGTATATTTAAAATCAATACTATAATTTACAGTACTTGTGGTCCCAAGATTTTGATTTTGCTCAGCAATAGACACTGGATTAAAACTATCAAAAAGACCTAAAGTTTCAAAATAACCACCAAATTGAGGACCATTGAAAACGAAAGGAGCATCTGCGCCTAAAATTGGAGCTGTTGGGTTATAAACAGTTGCATAACGTAAGGCTTCTTCAAAACCAAAATCACTATCTCTTTGTGTTAAAGCAGAGTTGAAATCAATTTTCAATTTATCGTTTAACATTTTACCAGATAATTTAGTTCTAGCGTTAAATTGATTAAAACCTGAATTAATTAAAATACCCTCGTTATCTCTAAAGTTAACAGAAACTCTGTAGTTAGCATCTTCATTACCTCCAGCAGCTGCAACATTGTGTATAGTACTTAATGCTGTTCTAGTAACCTCTTTTCTCCAATCTGTGTCAGCTCCAAGATCGCTACCGCCAACAGCTAAAAATTGCTCACGATTCATTAATTCAATTTGATTACCTATAGTAGCCATAGAATATTGTCCGTTGTAAGCAACCGCAAATGGCTGTCCGTTTTTACCAGACTTAGTAGTTACTAAAATTACACCACTAGAACCTCTTGTTCCATAAATTGCAGCAGCAGAACCATCCTTAAGAACTGTAATGTTTTCAATATCACTAGGATCAACGTTACTCAAAGACTGTCCTAAAACACCATCAATAACAACTAAAGGTTCAGCATTACCACCAATAGTAGAAATACCTCTAAGTCTAATAGTTGGTGATGCGTTTGGGTTACCACCTTTATTGTAGATACTTAAACCAGCTACCTTACCTTGAAGTAGTGATGGAGCGTCGTTAATAACCCCTTGGTTAAAATCTTCTACACTTACACTAGTAACTGCTGAAGTAATTTCTTTACGTACCTGAGTACCGTAACCTACAACAACAATTTCGTCTAAAGCTTGTGCATCATCAGCAAGTACTACATCTATAGATGATTTACCACCAACAACAATTTCTTGAGTTTTGAAACCAATGTAACTAAAAACTAAGGTTGCATTTGCTCCTACGTTAGCTAATTTGTAATTCCCGTCAAAATCGGTTTGAGTACCGTTCGTTGTACCTTTTACTAAGACGCTAGCGCCTGGTAAAGGACCATTGGCATCGGAAACAGTTCCGGATACCTCTTGTGCTTGAGTAAAACCAAAACATAAAAATGCTCCAGCCAATAGCAAGCTTTTAAATAGCTTAATGTTCATAAATAATTAATTTAAGTTGAGTTAATTTAAATTTCAGGTTTAAAAATATGTAAATTTTTTGTTAAAATGCCATAAAGGGCTAATTCAACATTCACGAAAACGGTTTCGTGTTAATAACTTTTTTAAATTATGGTTATAATAATTAATTATAGGGTAGTTTACGATATTCACAATATAATAAATTTAAATTAGTAATCCCTAAATTTTGCGAAAATAAAATATATTTCTAAGTAAATTAAGACAAGGCACTTTTGGAGTCATCTGTTAAAAATATTGTATTTATTATTAAATCATTTTTTTAATACTAATTTTAACAATTGTAATTTTTTTAAAGTAATGTGTTGTACCATTTAGAAAGTAAATTTTTGCTTTGTCTAGGAGTGCTAAAAATATTTTTAGAAAAAAAACGTAACCAAACACCATGAAGCAGAAAATAACTTTAAAGCATATTGCGAGAGAATTAGAAGTTTCTATTTCAACGGTTTCTAAAGCGCTAAAAAATAGTGAAGAAATTAGTAGAGACACTAAAGAGAAAATACAGGCTTATGCAAAACTCTACAATTACAAGCCGAATAATATTGCAATTAGTCTAAAAAATAAAAGGACAAAAAATATAGGTGTTATTATTCCTGATATTGTACATCACTTTTTTACAACGGTTTTTAGAGGCATTGAAAAATACGCCAATGCAAAAGGGTATAATGTTATTGTTTGTGTTTCAGATGAATCTTTTGATAAAGAAGTAATTAATATGGAAATACTCGCGAATGGCAGTGTCGACGGGTTTATCATGTCTTTATCCACAGAAACGCAATTAAATAATGATTATAATCATTTAAAGGAATTGGTAGAGCAAGGTATTCCTTTAGTATTATTTGATAGGGTAACCAATAAAGTGGCTTGCGACAAAGTATTAATAGATGATAAAGATGGGGCCTATAGAGCAACTAAAAAATTAATCTTAAACGGCAGAAAGAAAATTGCCTTATTTGCTACCGAAGATTATTTAAGTATAAGTAATGACAGGTCAGAAGGATATTTTCAAGCACTTAAAGAATTTAATATTGAGATAAACAACGATTTAATTTTAAAATTACCATCAATTAGTAGTGTCGAAGGTACCGAAATGAATACCTTTTTTGAACATCAACAAGTAGATGCTGTTTTATGTGTTAATGAAATTTATGCCATTCACGGTATGCGCATAGTTCAAAAAATGGGCTATAAAATCCCTGAGGATATATCCTTTATAGGTTTTACCGATGGTATATTATCTAAATTTTCAAACCCAACGTTAACTTCAGTGGCCCAACATGGGGAAAAAATGGGAGAAATTGCTGCAGAAATGTTGATTGAGAAGGTAGAAAGCGAAGATGAAATAGAAGTTTACAGAACAGAAGTTTTAGAGTCCACCATTGTAGAACGAGAATCTACTCAAAATTAAGAAGTAAAAATTAATGAAGCAGACAGGATTTATTTTTGATTTAGATGGTGTTATTGTAGACACCGCCAAATACCATTATTTAGCTTGGAAAAAATTAGCTAATGAATTAGGATTTGAATTTACCCACGAACAAAACGAGCTTTTTAAAGGGGTAAGTAGAAAGCGATGTTTAGAAATATTACTCGAAATTGGAAAAGTTAAAGCCACTCAAATTCAGTTTGATCAATGGATGATAGAAAAAAATGAAGATTATTTAGAGTACATTAAACATATGGACGCTTCTGAAATACTACCAGATGTTCCTAAGGTTCTAAAATATCTAAAAGATAAAAACATTCCTATCGCACTAGGCTCGGCAAGTAAAAACGCACAGCCCATACTTGAAAAAGTAGACTTACTTTCTTATTTTGATGTTATTGTTGATGGAAATAATGTTACAAAAGCAAAACCAGATCCAGAGGTGTTTTTAATGGCTGCTGAACAGTTGGGTGTAAAACCAGAAAAGTGTATTGTTTTTGAAGATGCTGTTGCGGGTATAGAAGCTGCCAATGCTGCAAAAATGATCAGCATAGGTATTGGTGATGCCGAAATATTAGCAGCCGCTAAATATAATTTTTCGGACTTTACCCAAATAGATGTGTCTTTTTTAAACACACTTATTTCTTAGTTTTGTAATCTTTTAAGATTTTTATAAAAAAAAACACCTAATACTTTATTTTTTACAAATGAATCAAGATTATATAAAAGCCAATGCATGGTCTATTATTGAAGAAGGTTTTAATAAAGAACACGTAAAATCTTCAGAAAGTCTTTTTAGTATTGGCAACGGTGCTATGGGTCAACGCGCCAATTTTGAAGAAACCTACAGCGGAGAAACTTTTCAAGGAAGTTACATAGCAGGTGTTTATTATCCTGATAAAACCCGTGTGGGTTGGTGGAAAAATGGCTATCCCGAATATTTTGCCAAAGTTTTAAATGCACCTAATTGGATTGGCATTAACGTATTTGTAAACGGAGAAGCCTTAGATTTAAACACCTGTAAAGCGGTTTTAAATTACAGGCGAGAATTAAACATGAAAGAAGGTTGGTACCAGCGTTCTTTTACGGCTGTTTTGGCAAATGATATAAAATTAGCGGTTAAAATAACACGTTTTTTAAGTTTAGATTTGAACGAAGTCGGTGCTATTAAATATGAAGTTACGGCTGTTGAAGCCGATATTGACATCAAATTTGAACCTTATTTAGATAGCGCTATTACAAATGAAGATAGCAATTGGGATGATAAATTCTGGAATACTACAGCAGTTATTTCAGAAGCTAATCAGGCTTTTATTGAAGCGCATACCATGAAAACTAATTTTGCGACCTGTACCTTTATGCAATCGCAATTAGTGTTGAACAACAAGCAAGTCGTACAAGAACCAAAAACTTCAAAAACAGAATTTTCTGTAACACATAGTTATTCTCAAAAACTAAAAAAAGGAGAAACACTAACGCTTTATAAATTTGGCGGCTATACGGTTGATCGCAATCATACCCCATCAAACTTAATTAATGCAGCAAAAACTGCTTTAAAAAAAGCAACTGATCTTGGTTTTGAAGGCTTGTTAGAAAAGCAACAACAAGCTTGGGCAAAAATTTGGGAAATGAGCGATATTACTATCGATGGCGATGTTAAAGCACAGCAAGGCATCCGATTTAATATTTTTCAACTAAATCAGACCTATTTAGGTACTGATTCTACCTTAAATATAGGTCCAAAAGGGTTTACGGGTGAAAAATATGGCGGCAGTACGTATTGGGATACCGAGGCGTATTGTATTCCTTTTTACATGGCGACCAAAAAACAAAAAGTGGCTCGTAATTTATTAGAATATCGCTATAATCATTTAGAAAAAGCCATTGAGAATGGTCAGAAATTAGGCTTTAAAAACGGAGCAGCATTATACCCTATGGTTACTATGAACGGCGAAGAGTGCCATAACGAATGGGAAATTACGTTTGAAGAAATTCATAGAAATGGGGCAATTGCTTTTGCTATTTACAACTACTATCGGTACACAGGCGATTATACGTATATACCAGAAATGGGTTTAGAAGTACTTATTGCTATTTCACGCTTTTGGCAACAACGCGCTACTTTTTCAACACACAAAAATAAGTATGTAATTTTAGGAGTAACAGGGCCAAACGAGTATGAAAATAATGTGAATAATAACTGGTACACCAACTACTTAGCGAAGTGGTGCATCAATTATACCATGGAACAAATACAGAAAGTAAAAGATGGGTATCCTGACGACTACCATAGAATTATAGGCGTAACAAAATTGGCTAAAGACGAGACGGATGCTTGGAAAGAAGTTGCATCAAACATGTACTTTCCTTTTTCTGACGAGCACGATGTTTTTTTGCAGCAAGACGGTTTTTTAGACAAAGAATTAATCTCCGTAGCCGATTTACCAAAATCGCAACGACCGATCAATCAAAAATGGAGTTGGGATCGTATTTTACGTTCGCCTTATATTAAGCAAGCCGACACCTTACAAGGTTTTTACTTGTTTGAAGATCATTTTACGCTTGAACAATTAGCAAAGCATTTCGATTTTTACGAACCATTTACAGTCCACGAATCATCTTTGTCGCCCTGTGTACATAGTATTCAGGCTTCAAAATTAAATAGAATGGAACAGGCATATACTTTTTATTTGCGAACTTCTCGTTTAGATTTAGATGATTACAATAAAGAAGTAGAAGAAGGTTTGCACATTACTTCTATGGCGGGTACTTGGATGAGTATTGTAGAAGGTTTTGGTGGTATGCGTGTGGTGGATGATAAACTATCTTTTACGCCACGAATTCCGAAGCAATGGAAAGTCTATTCTTTTAAAATTAATTTTAGAAACCGAATTTTTAAAATCACCATATCTCATCAAGAAACTATTTTTGAATTAGAAGCAGCAGAAGAAACTTCTATTAGAGTGAACGGAAAAAGAGTAGTTGTTTCACCTAATATGCCGACTAGAATTAAGTCGATTGTCTAAAGTCGAATGTTAAACGATTTAAATAAAAATACGAAATAATTGAAAATGAAAAATTATTAGAACCTTCAAGGTGCCTTCCTGTTGTACGGCAGGTTGTTTGCATTTTTGAGCAAACCTCCTTGTAGGTCTAGAGAATAAAAGCTAAATATTTAATAGTTAATACGATCTCGCATAAAAGTTTAAAAACACAAACTTTCGACATTCGACTTTTGCCATTAAGACACCTAAGTAATGAAAATAAAAATCTTATGCATAGTGCTAGTTATGCTAGTTTCTTGTAAACAAGAAAGTAAAAATCAAGTAGAAATGACCAAACCAAGTACTCAGAAAAAAAAAGAAGTTGTTTATCAAGTTTTTACACGTTTGTTTGGCAATACAAATACCACAAACAAACCTTGGGGTACTATTGAAGAAAATGGGGTAGGTAAGTTTTCTGATTTTACACCAAAAGCACTCAAGGCAATTAAAGATTTGGGCGTAACTTATATTTGGTATACAGGAATTCCGCATCATGATGTGATTCGTGATTATACGGAGTTTGGAATTTCCAATGACGATCCAGATATTGTTAAAGGCAGAGCAGGATCGCCTTATGCGGTTAAAGATTATTACAATGTAAATCCTGATTTAGCCGATAATCCAGCGAATAGATTAACAGAGTTTAAAGCCTTAATCAAAAGAACGCATGCTGCGGGAATGAAAGTGATTATTGATATTATCCCGAATCATGTAGCGCGCAACTATGAAGGTAAATCAACGCCCAAAGGTTTGGAGCCTTTTGGAGCTTCTGACGATCCAACAGTAGAATACAAACGGGATAATAATTTTTATTACGTGCCTAATGCCGAATTTAAAGTCCCAGAATGGCGCGACGGGTACCAGCCTTTAGGCGGTACTTCTGCCGATTTAGTAGATGGAAAATATACGGAGATTCCTGCGCGTTGGACAGGCAACGGCTCTCGACTAGCACAACCTGATGCCAACGATTGGTATGAAACTGTTAAAATTAATTACGGTGTAAAACCAGATGGTTCTTATGATTTTGAAACACTTCCTGATGATTTTGGTGCTAAAGATTATAAAGCACATTTATCTTTTTGGTCCGATAAAGATGTACCTAGTTCTTGGATAAAATTTAAAGATATCGCCTTGTATTGGCTTGAAATGGGAGTAGATGGCTTCCGATTTGATATGGCTGAAATGGTGCCTGTAGAATTTTGGAGTTACCTAAATTCGAACATCAAAATGAAAAATTCAGAAGCTTTTTTATTGGCAGAAGTATATAATCCGGATTTGTATCGTGCCTATATTCACAGCGGAAAAATGGATTATTTGTATGATAAAGTTGAATTGTACGATAGCATAAAACACATTATGGCGGGCCACGGCTGGACGGATCATATTGAAACCGTGCAACGTGGTATGAAAGATATTGAGCATAACATGCTTCATTTTTTAGAAAACCACGACGAGCAGCGCATTGCGAGTCCAGAATTTGCTGGCGATGCTAAAAAAGCGATGCCAGCGATGGTTATTTCTGCAACAATTAGTACTTCGCCAACCATGATTTATTTCGGACAAGAAGTAGGGGAGCCTGGCGCTGAAAAAGCGGGGTTCGGAAGTCCGAGTAGAACATCAATTTTTGATTATATAGGTGTGCCAACCTATCAACGTTGGGTAAATAATAAAAAGTTTGATGGTGGGAAATCCACCAAAGAAGAAACAGCACTACGCGACTTTTACAAGCGATTACTAAACTTCACGATTAATAGCGATGCCTTGATGGGTGACTACCAAGAAATTCATTATTACAATAAACAACATACAGATACCTACGATCATCGTGTTTTTAGCTATTGCAGATGGTCAGAAAATGAAAAACTAGTTATTCTAAGTAATTTTGATAATGAAAAACAATATCAACTAGATTTTAAAGTCCCGCAAGAAATCACTTCAAAATGGCAATTGAAACAAGGCAAATACACTTTAGAGGATCAATTATACAATACGAAAACAGTGCAAATGAAGGTCGATGAAAATGGCGTAGGTCATTTTTCGATTTCGTTAGCGCCTTTGCAATCGTTTATTTTTAAGTTGAAGTAGCTTATTGGGTCTTCTACTGGCCTGTCCTGAGCTTTGTCGAAAGACATAGACTGTCAACTGTTTTTTCGATTGACTAACTGAAAAGTTCAACTTTCAAAAATGACAATTAGGAGTTACAATGTCATGCTGAGCCTGTCGAAGCATTTTCGTTTAGGTCTTCGACAGGCTCAGACTGACATCTGTTTTTTCGATTAGCTGATTAAATAATATTACTATCTTAGTGTTCCTCAAGATTTGAAGAAGACAATTATAAGTTAGCTTGTCTTGCTTAGCCTGTCGAAGCATTTTCGTTTAGATCTTCGACAGGCCTGTCCTGAGCTTAGTTGAAGGGCTCAGACTGACATTCGTGTATTTGATGGCTAATTAAAAAAGCTTCATTTTTTTAGTATTTTCAATCTCAGATAATGCCAATTATAAGTAATCTTGTCCTGCTGAACCTGTCGAAGCACTTTTTTAACCAGAAAATCCTAACTTGCATCAAATAAAAATCATGCGAAAATCCATTCTATTTTTTATCATACTAACCGCCATAACATCTTGCATGGAAGAAAAAAAACTACTAGTCATTGGCCACAGAGGCGCCATGGGTCATGAAACGGAAAATACCATCGCGTCTATTCAGAAAGCCTTAGAATTAAAAGTAGATATGATTGAGATTGATGTCTTTAAAATAGCCACTGGTGAAATTGTTGTTTTTCATGATGATTCGGTAGAACGCTTAACCAATGGAAAAGGAAATATTGAAGACTATTCTTGGGAAGAATTGCAAAAGTTAATAGTAATTGGCAATCATAAAATCCCGCTATTAACCGATGTTTTAGACCATATAAATTCAAAAGTTCTACTAAATATTGAGTTAAAAGGAGCAGGAACAGCAGAAGAAGTAGATGCTATAATTCAGAATTATATTGCAAAAAAGAACTGGATGCTTAATGATTTTTTAATTTCTAGCTTTAATTGGGAAGAGTTAAAAATTATGCGCCAGATAAACGATCAAGTGGCTATTGCCGTATTAATTGAAGAATCAAACCCGCTAGAAGCGCTACCTATTGCAAGAGAATTAAAAGCTCTGGCAATAAATCCGGATTACGAAAAGCTCGATGCTGAAATCGCGAATACCATTAGAGAAGCAGGTTTTAAAATCTATCCTTGGACGGTAAACGAACCGCAAGCGATAACAAAAATGAAGGACTTAGGAGTAGATGGTATTTTTACAAACTATCCAGAACGTGTAAAATAATGGAAGATGTAATTATTATTGGCGGTGGTGCAGCAGGCTATTATGCCGCCATACACATTGCCGAGGCAAACCCAAGTATTAAAATTTTAATTTTAGAACGAGGAAAAGAAGTACTTACTAAAGTTAAAGTTTCTGGCGGTGGTCGTTGTAATGTTACCCATGCCGAATTTGACCCCAACGAATTAGTATTAAACTATCCAAGAGGCCAAAAAGAGCTGAAAGGACCATTTAACACCTATTGTAGTGGCGATACCATTGGTTTTTTTGATAAAAGAGGAATTTCCCTAAAAATTGAAGAAGATGGTAGAATGTTTCCAGAAAGCAATAGCTCCAAAACCATCATTGATTGTTTTGTCAACGAAGCAACCCGTTTAGGCGTACAATTATTACGGAACAGTTCTGTGGTTGCGATTGAACAGCTAAAAAAATCAAAAGAAAATGCAAGTGATGGTTGGATGGTCGAATCCATTCAAAAAAAATACTATGCTAAAAAAATTTTAGTGGCCACGGGTAGTAATCCTAAAATTTGGAAGATGATGGAAAAATTAGGGCATACTGTCGTTACTCCTGTTCCGTCATTATTTACATTTAATATTAAGGATAAACGGATAGAAGGTATTCCCGGTGTAAGCACCTACGCAAGCGTTGAGGTATTAGAGAAATCGGCATCGACTAAAGTCACCATTCAGCTTAAGAGCCAAGTAGCTTCAAAAGTCCTATTAGCGTCAGACGGCCCTTTACTAATTACGCATTGGGGCATGAGCGGACCAGCAATTTTAAAACTTTCCGCTTGGGGCGCTCGTGAACTTAATGATTGGAGCTATAAATTTAATATACGCGTAAATTGGCTGCCAGAATATCAAGAAGAAGGCTTGTTACAATTATTATTACAAATAAAAGATGTGGAGGGCAAAAAAACCGTTTTACGAACCAATGCGGTAAACATTCCTAAACGCTTATGGATTAATTTGGTAAAAGCTTCTGATATTTCTGAAACAACCAAATGGGCAGAAGTAACCAAAAATCAACTCCAAACCTTAGCACAACAAATAACAGCAGGTGAATTCCAGGTAGATGGTAAAAGTACGTTTAAAGAAGAATTTGTAACTGCTGGTGGTATTGATTTAAAAGAAATTAATTTTAAAACGTTCGAAAGTAAAGTTCAGAAAAATCTCTTTTTTGCTGGTGAAGTGGTGAATATAGATGCCATTACAGGTGGCTTTAACTTTCAAAATGCTTGGACAAGTGGTTATATAGCAGCGCAGGCAATTGCTGGATAGTTAGATTATTGGATTGTTGGATGTTT
>JANQTG010000087.1:36812-51710 GCA_030731855.1 Cellulophaga sp.
ATTAATCCCATTAATTCAACTCCCATATTTTATAATTCAACGCCGTTGCAAAACACACCCAAAGTAAATAGGGTATTAACAAATAAGCGGCTGTTTTGTTCACTACGTTAAACCATTTAATGGTTAAAATGATTAAAACTAATAAAGTTAAAATCACTAATAAAGCCCAAAAAGGTTCTTGAAGTCCAAAAAATACAATACTCCACAGGGCATTAAAAAGTAATTGAAAAATAAAGTGATACAAGGCGGTTTTTACCCAAACATGATGAAAACCACGCGCCCAAACTAAACCAGCAGCAATGCCCATCATTACATACAAAACACTCCAAACGGGTGCAAATAGCCAATTAGGCGGATTAAAACTAGGTTTATTTAAAGTCGGGTACCAGTCGGTTACCGAAGATTGTGTCGCCACACTCGATAAATAACCGATAACCAAACAAATGGCTACTGAAATACCAATATAATAGAGTTTTTTCTTCAAAATAAGGATTAGTATAGACAACTAAAATAGTGATTTTATGTCACTCATTTTAAATCAATCTTCTTAAAAACTATCTTTGCATAAAAAATTGACATTTTATGACCGAAAATGACTTTCTTCCTTTAGCCTATACCAATACCGTTGAAACAGGAACAGCAACTTATAAATCGCCCAGTAACATAGCCTTAGTTAAGTATTGGGGTAAAAAAGAAAACCAGTTACCACAGAATCCTTCCATCAGTTTTACTTTAGATGCTTGTGCAACAACCACTACCGTTTCTTTTCGCAAATTAGAAAATAAAAGTGTAGATTTTTCTTTTGATTTATGGTTTGAAGGAAGTCAAAAAGAAGATTTTAAGCCTAAAATAAGTACTTTTTTAGCCAGAATTGAGGCGTATTTACCTTTTTTAAAAGAATATCATTTTAAGATTGAAACTTCAAACTCTTTCCCACACAGTAGCGGAATTGCATCTTCTGCAAGTGGAATGTCTGCCTTAGCCTTGTGCTTAATGGAACTTGAAAGAAAATTAGTGTCTACAATGACCGCTGATTTTTTTACAAAAAAAGCATCATTTTTATCGCGACTAGGTTCTGGTAGTGCGTGTAGAAGTATCGAAGGCGCTATTGTACAATGGGGAAGTCATGGAAAAACACAAGGGAGCTCAGATTTATATGGAATAAAATATCCGTATGAAGTTCACGATAATTTTAAGAATTTCCACGACACTATTTTATTGGTTGATAAAGGTCAAAAGCAGGTGAGTAGTACGGTTGGTCATAATTTAATGCATAATCATCCATTTGCTGTGGAACGTTTTAAACAAGCTCACGATAATTTAGATAAACTAATTACGGTATTTAAAACAGGCGATTTAAACGAATTTATCAAAATAGTAGAAAGTGAGGCCTTAACCTTGCACGCTATGATGATGACAAGTTTGCCTTATTTTATTTTAATGAAGCCAAATACCTTAGAAATTATAAATAAAATTTGGGCTTTTAGAGAAAAAACAGGTAGTAACGTTTGCTTTACTTTAGATGCAGGTGCTAATGTTCATGTATTATATCCTGAAAATGAAAAACAAGAAATTTATCAATTTATTACCAGTGAGTTACTAGTATATTGTGAAAACCAGCAGTATATTTGTGATCGCATAGGGTTGGGAGCTAGGTTAATGAATAATTAAAAAGTAAAAATGAATAATTATTACTTTATTTTTACGTTATCACTTTATGGCTGAAAATATTGTTAAATCTAAAAGTTTTGATTTTGCAATTGATATTGTCTATCTTTATAAGAGATTGGTTGCAGAACAGAAAGAATTTGTAATGTCTAAGCAGCTTTTAAAATCAGTAACATCGATAGGAGCAAATGTAAGAGAAGCTGAATTTGCAGTTAGTAGAGCAGATTTTATAAATAAAATGGCAATTTCTTTAAAAGAAGCAAACGAAACAGAATATTGGTTAGATTTGTTATATAAGACAAATTATATTGATGAAAATGTTTTTAAAGATTTCAAAATAAAAATTGAAGAGCTATTAAAATTATTAATCAGTATTTTTAAAACAACAAGAAACAAGTAAAATCATAAGATAATAGTTAAACATTATTATTTGTCAATTATTACTTATACATTATTAACTATTAATTATCCATTATTAATTAAAAAAACGTGAAAGGACCATTATTTTATTCAAAAATTCTATTGTTCGGAGAATACGGAATTATAAAAGATTCTAAAGGTCTTTCGATACCTTATAATTTTTTTAATGGCGCTTTAAAGAAAGATGAAAATCCTTCAGAAGAAGCCATAAAAAGTAATGCTAGCTTAGCGAAATTTAGTCTTTATTTAGAAAACTTATCAGTAAATGAGCCTCACTTGGTCACTTTTGATATAGATGCTTTAAAGCAAGATATAGCGGAGGGAATGTATTTTGATAGTTCTATTCCGCAAGGCTATGGTGTTGGTAGTAGCGGAGCTTTAGTGGCAGCTATCTACCAAAAATATGCATTTGATAAAATCACAGTTTTAGAAAATCTTACAAGAGAGAAACTATTAAACTTGAAGACTATTTTCGGAAAAATGGAATCTTTTTTTCACGGAAAATCGTCAGGTTTAGACCCTTTAAATAGCTATTTAAGTCTGCCTATTTTAATAAATTCTAAAGACAATATAGAATCTACTAGTATTCCTTCTCAAAACACCTCAGGTAAAGGTGCTGTATTTTTATTAGATAGCGGTATTATTGGCGAAACAGCACCAATGGTTCAAATCTTTATGGAGCAAATGAAAAATACAGGCTTCCGTAAAATGCTAAAAGAACAATTTATAAAACATACCGATGCTTGTGTTGACGATTTCGTAAGTGGTAATGTAAGTTCACTTTTCGGAAATTTAAAACAACTCTCAAATGTAGTTTTAGATAATTTTAAACCCATGATTCCATTAGAATTCCAAAAACTTTGGAAACAGGGTATCGACAGCAATGACTATTATTTGAAATTGTGTGGTTCTGGTGGCGGAGGTTACATTTTAGGATTTACTGAAGATTTTGAAAAAGCGCAAAAAGCCTTAAAAGGCCATAAATTAGAAGTAGTCTATAACTTCTAAAAAAATCAACATGCTTAATAGAAAAAATAAGCTCCTACTTTTAAAGTTATTGAGTTTGTTTTCTGTAGTAAGAGGTTATAACATTTTAATTATAATCTTCGCACAATATTTAGCATCTATATATATTTTATCACCTAATTTACCCTTACGACAAGTTGTTTTTGATACCAATTTATTAGTCATAGTTTTGGCTACTGCTATGGTAATCGCCTCGGGTTATATTATTAATAATTTTTACGATGCCGAGAAAGATTTAATCAATAAACCGCACAAAACAATGCTCGATAGGTTGGTGAGCCAGCGGTTTAAATTAAGCACGTATTTTTTACTTAATTTTTTGGCAGTCTTTGTGGCGAGTTATGTTTCCTTTAAAGCGGTTGTGTTTTTTTCTGCATATATTTTCGGAATCTGGTTCTATTCTCACAAGCTAAAAAAAATGGCTTTTGTGGGTAATTTTGTTTCCGCAACCTTGGCTATTACGCCATTTTTTGTCGTATTTGTATACTATCGAAATTTTGAAACGGTAATTTTTGTACACGCACTATTTTTATTTTTATTGATTTTAGCCCGTGAAATGATCAAAGATTTAGAGAATATAAAAGGAGATATTGCTCAAAACTACAAAACTATTCCTGTTATTTTAGGGGTTCAATTTTCAAAATATTTAATAGCTATTTTGGTGCTATTCACTTTAATTCCCTCGTTATTATTAATTTTTAAGTTTGATGTAGGGAATATGATGTATTTTTTTGTTGGATGTATTTTTCTACTCATCCTTTTTCTAGTCTTACTATTTAAGTCCGATGCTAAAATACACTATGTATGGCTCCATAATATTTTAAAATTTATCATTATTTCAGGGGTATTTAGTATTCTTTTAATCGATATTAATTTAGTTTTAAACAGAATTTTATAAATGGATAATGAATTAAAAGTTGCTTTGGCTCAGATTTCACCAGTTTGGTTAAATAAAGTAGAAACTATTAAAAAAATTGAAGCTTCAATTATTGAAGCAGCCGAACAAAAAACCGAATTAATAGTTTTTGGTGAAGCCCTATTGCCCGGCTATCCTTTTTGGTTGGCATTAACCAATGGTGCTAGCTGGGATTTAAAAGTAAACAAAGAACTACACGCGCACTATACCCGAAATGCAATTCAAATCGAGGCAGGTGAATTAAATTCCATTTGCGATTTGGCAAAAAAACATCATATCGCTATTTATTTAGGGCTTATAGAACGCGCTCAAAACAGAGGCGGACATAGTTTATACTGTTCTTTGGTGTATATCAATGAATTTGGAGAAATAAAATCAGTGCATAGAAAACTACAACCTACTTACGATGAACGTCTTACTTGGGCACCAGGAGACGGCAATGGATTACAAGTACATCCGCTTAAAGAGTTTACTGTCGGAGGTTTAAATTGTTGGGAAAATTGGATGCCTTTGCCTAGAACAGCACTATATGGATTGGGTGAAAATTTGCATATTGCGGTTTGGCCAGGGTCTGATCATAATACCAAAGATATTACACGTTTTATAGCCAGAGAATCTCGTAGTTATGTAATTTCGGTTTCATCGTTAATGTCAAAAGCAGATTTTCCAGAATCAACGCCACATTTAAATCAAATTTTAGAGAAATCTCCTGAAATATTAGCGAATGGTGGTTCTTGTATTGCTGGGCCCGACGGAGAATGGTTGGTAGAACCTGTTTTACATGCGGAGGGACTTATATACCATATTTTAGATTTTAATCGTGTTTATGAAGAGCGACAGAATTTTGACGTAGTAGGCCATTATTCACGACCAGATGTAACCAAGTTAAGCGTTAACCGAGAGCGACAATCAACTGTAGCGTATAAAGATTAAACACTTCTGTAACTATAATTTTAAAACATCCAATTTCCTTTAGTACCTTTGCGGAAATATTTTAGTTATGAGTAGGTCAGATTCCAACAATGATAGTAAAGCTTCAGGAAGAGAAGGAGGTACGTTTAGAAAGAAAAGCTTCGCTAGAGGAAACTCGCCCATAAAGAAAAAAATTGTCATTAAAAATCCTTCAAATCCCAACGTTCTTCGTCTTAATCGATATGTAGCGAATTCAGGAGTTTGTTCTCGTAGAGAAGCAGATATTTTTATTGCGGCAGGCAGTGTTACTGTAAACGGAAAAGCCATTACTGAAATGGGCTATAAAGTGCAATTAAAGGACGAAGTAAGGTTTGATGGGCGACTATTAAACCCTGTTAAAAAAGAATACATTGTTCTTAATAAACCTAAAGATTTTTCAACCTCTGCAAAAGATGGTCATGGGCAGCGCACTGCAATGGGCTTAGTGTCTAATGCCTCAAAAGCAAAACTCTTAGCGGTTAGTAAAATGGATAAATCTGCTACTGGTTTATTGTTGTTTACTAATGATGGTGAATTGATAGCCACCTTAAATACGCCTAAAAACGGCGTTCGAAAAATATATCACGTAGAATTCACGAAACCATTTAAAAGTGCTGATTTAAAAAGAATTAAAGACGGCTTAGAAATAGATGAACATGTAGTTCGGGTACATGATATTAGTTATATTGATAATGCACCTAAAAACCAGATTGGCATCGAAATATTTAGTACACGAAATAATATTGTACGGAAAATGTTCGAACTATTAGAATACGAAATCGTAAAACTCGATTTAGTGGTGTATGCAGGATTAACCAAAAAAGATTTACCACGTGGTAATTGGAGACCGCTGACAGATCAAGAAATTATCAACTTAAAAACCATTAAGTAAAGTACATGTTACGAAAAAGACCCTATTTATTTTTATGGTTTTTAGCGGCTATTTTGTGCTTGGTATATAGTGTCTCTTATTTTTATAATATTGACACTACCTTTTCATTAAATATTGGCGACACTTATTTAGTTATAGCACATTTACATTTATTGTTTCTCTTTGCAGTTTGGCTTTTATTATGTGGTTTTGGCTACTTTATCATAAGCAAATACAAAATAACGCCTATTTATTCCTTAACTAAATTGCACATAATAGTTACCTTATTAACTTTTTTCACCATTATAATAGATCAATTTATAAACCACAATAGTTTGGAAACAGTGCTTGTTTGGGTTGCAATTTTACTTTTTCCGATTGGGCAAATTATTTATTTTATGAATATTATCGCGGCAACGGTATTAAATCTTCAAGAGAATACCAATTAATCTATTGCATACCCATCTCCAAACTGGTAACTCAAAATAAAACCGTGAGTGTTTCCTAAGGGCGAATCATTAATCGCCAAATTGTAATTGTACACAAAACGGACATTATCAAATAAATACACGCCCGTTAAAAAGTTGATAGAAGAACTGGTTCGGTATCCTGTTCCGATTTCAAATTTATTTCTAAAACTTACGGCTAAGTTGATATCTGCTTGCAAAGGAGCGCCATTTTCGTACTTTAAAAGCATATTAGGTTTAATCATTAGATCTTGAAATCGATTATTAAAAAAACGATACCCAAAATAGCCATAAGTAGGGTTTTCAAGGTTTAAATTATCTTCGGTTGCCAAGGCATCACCTAAAATATTTGGTGCAGAAAAGCCTACATAAAAAGAGGCATGATTAAATAAAAACCCAAGTCCGATTGTTGGGATAGTGGCTGTAATATTTTCCGAAAAATTAGGATCACCCACAATACCTAAATCCAATAAATTATCCTGATATTGCTGAACTCCTGCAGTTATTCCAAAGGAAAGAACACCGGGGTTATACAATTGCCAATACGGGCGATTGCTTTCAAAATCAAAAAATATTTTATAAGAATACGCACCAAAAATACTGGTTGAGGTAGTTACCCCAATTTGGTCGCGAATTATACCCGCGCCAAGCCCTACTTTACCTCGATTAAAAGAGCCATGCCCACTTACCGAAAATGTTCTCGGACTACCTTCAAACTGATTAAAAAAACCAGCGTTACCAATAGAAACTTCGGTATTTTCTGTGAGTCCGGCGTAAGCTGAATTTAATATAAACGGATTGTAATTATACTCCGAAAAACTAGGAGTTTGTTGTGCATAAGTTTCCTTAATTCCAAAAAAGGAAACAAATATAATGGTCGCTAGAGCGATTTTTATACTCTTATTCATGTTTTTATCGCTTTATAACTAGGTAGCCTTTTGTTTTTTTCAAGATGGTTTCATCATCAATCTGAATATGAAAGAAGTAAGTACCACTTGGTAATTCTCCTGCACCCAATCGGCTCATTTGGTTGGCTTCTCCTCTAAACACATTAGCTTGATTGTCATAATTGTTTATGGTAAAGATTAAATCGCCCCATCGGTTATAAATCGCCACGGTATTTTCAGGATAATATTGAATATTTTCAATCTGCCAATAGTCATTTATACCATCTCCGTTAGGCGAAAACCCATATTTTGTATCGTCTTCGGGTGTTAGTGTCGTGAATGATTGTGCTTCACATGTTAAAGCATCACCTTTACTATTGTAAGGAATAATTAATACATAAATTTGAGTATCAAAAGGTAATTCTTGTATAATTTGATAATTTGTTGAAACTCCATTTTCTATATTGTTCACAATATCAGTTCCGTTCGGTGTGGTTCCCATAGATAAACGGTAGCCAGTTGCGGTATCGACGTCAACCCAACTAATAGTAGGTTCTAAAGGCACGTCTGTTTCGCCATTAAATGGACTAGAAAGCACCGTACAATCGGGAATAATAATTTCTGTTTCAAAACTTTCAGAGCTACAACCTAACGCTTCTCCTGAATTATTGTAAGGAATAATGGTTACATAGATTAAAGTTTCGGACGGTAAATCTTCTGAGAAGGTGAAACTTGTTAATGAGGCTACATCACGATTATCAACAAGATCTCTTCCGTTAGGTGTTGTGCCAACAGACACGCTATACCCTTCGGCATACGTGCTAGGATTCCACTCAATATCTGTTAAAATAGAAACTTCTGTCGCGCCACTTAAGGGTGTTGTTAACGTGGTACATTGTGGAATAGGAAGTATTGTAAAGCTTTCTGAAGAACATCCAACAGCATCACCGAGTTCGTTGAAAGGAATTATCGTTACGGTTACTAGTTCGCCTTGGTTAAAACTATTTGGGAAATTATAGGTAGTACCAGAAGTCACTTCAAAATTAGTAATATTATTGGTGGTACTATTGTCAGCAGTAATGCTAACTTTATATCCATTAGCACCAGTAACAGCATTCCAAGTAATACTGGTAGCACTTGAGACCACAGCACCGTTTATAGGTTCGCTTAAATTGGTACAAGTCGGAATTGGTTTTATTGTAAAACTTTCTGATGTACAGCCAAGCGCATCTCCTGAGTCGTTATATGGAGTTATTGTTACAGTTACTGTTTCTCCTTGTTCAAAATCGTTTAAAAAATTGTAAATAGTACCTGTTGTAATATTAGCATCAGTTACGTTATTTGCTGTGCTACTACTTGCTAGAACGCTTATTTTGTATCCGTCTGCATTGGCAACTGGCGCCCATTCTATACCGGTGTTTGGGGCTACGTTAATAGCACCATTTAACGAATCTATTAAATTTGTACATGTAGGCACTGGCCTAATCGTAAAACTTTCCGAACTACAGCCAACCGCTTCACCAACAGAATTGTAAGGTGTTATCGTTACCGTAACAGTTTCTCCTTGTTCAAAGCTGTTGGAAAAATTATAGCTATTACCAGTAGTCACATCAAAATCAGTTAAGTTATTTAAAGTACTATTACTTGCTAAAATAGTAAGTTTATACCCATCGGCATTAACACTAGGGTTCCATGAAATACTCGCAAGGCTAGAAGCTACATTAGAACTAGTATTAGTAGGACTTGTTAAACTAGTACATAAAGGAGGTCCGTCTGTAGTAAAACTTTCTCTGGTACATCCTATTGAATTACCGTTTTCATTATATGGAATTACAGTTACATAGATAATAGTACTTTGAGGAAGATCAGCAGTAAGGTCGTGTGAAAGTGCCGTGCCGACATCATTATTAAAAATTTCTCCTTGATCAGTACTAACTATTAATGTATATCCTGTAGCATTGGTAACAGCATTCCAGGTTAAAGGTGTTGCAGGGTTTACCCGTGTTGCGTTATTTATTGGAGTAGTTAAAGTAGTACATGATGGTGGGCTAGTAGAATTTGCCGTTCTAAAGGTTTCTTCTGTGCATCCTATAGCATCACCTTCATCGTTATAAGGAATAATGGTGACATAATAATTCCTGTCTTCTCGAAGATCTACAGGAATATCATAAGTTGTTGCGCCAACTACATCAATATTATTTACCACTTCTATACCGCCAGAGGTTGTCCCAACAATCACAAGATATCCTGTTGCGTTTGGCACAGGTGTCCAGCTTAATGGCGTGTCAATAGCTACATCGTTAGCATTATTTAGGGGTGTAGTTAAATTGGTGCAAACTGGAGGGACCGGAATCAATTCTGTTCTAAAAACATCTTCAGTACATGTTGTTGCATCTCCTTCATTGTTATAAGGTATAATAGTAACGAATATATCGGTATCTTCAGGTAAGTCATTAGTTAAATCATAGGTAATAACATTACCCACATTTTCATCATTTAATATATCAGTACCGCCAGAAGTTGTGCCTACATTTAATTTATAGCCATCTGCATTCGCAATAGGACTCCAACTTAAATCTGTAGTGACTAATACATTTAAAGCATTATTTAAAGGTTCAGTTAATGAAGTACAATCGGGAACAGTTGCTGGTCCTGTTGAAATCACAAAACTTTCTGTTGTGCAAGGACCAATAGCGTCTCCTTCATCATTAAAAGGAATAATAGTAACATAAACTGTTTCTCCGCCAGTAAAAGCTGTGGCAAATTCATAAGAAGTTGTCGTAACAGTAATGTTATCTACAATTTCGTTTCCACCTACAGAAGTACCAACTGTTAGTCGATATCCTCTTGCAAATAAAGCAGGTGCCCAATTTAAATTGGTATTTACAGGAACGTTAGTGGCATTATTCAAAGGCGATATTAATTGGGTACAGTCTGGAACAGGGCAATCTAAAATGTCGTCAGAGATTGTCCAACCAAAATCAGTAATCATTGATTGGCGTTCTTCAACGGCATCACAATACGGTAAACCTTCTGCGCCAAGACTAATGCCTGGTGTTAATGTTTGTTCTGACCATGCAATAAGGGTATTATCATAATTTTCTCTTATTAAAGCTGTTCTATCGAGCATATCACGCATATCAGAAACTCCGCTAACATCCCAATCGCCTAAATTTTGATTAAAATTTGTAGCACCTTCAAACATAGATCGCATAGTAACATTGCCGATATCCCAACGGTCTAAAATCTGATTAAAAGAAGTCGCTGTTCTAAACATATTATTCATGTTCGTAACACCGTTTACGCGCCAGTTATTTATGGTTTGATTAAAGTTAGTAGCACCAGAAAACATATTTTCCATAGTGCCAACACGCCTTACATTCCATGGATCAATAATTCCATTAAAAGAAGTTGCTCCTTCAAACATTCCTCGCATAGTTGTTACAGATGCAACATTCCAACTATTTAAGGGTTGATTAAAAGCAAGAGCACTTTTAAACATTTCCTCCATCGTATTAACAAAGGAAACATTCCAGGTGTTAATAGGTTGATTAAAAGCGGAAGCACCACTAAACATTTCTCTAGTAGTTAATACTTCACCTGTATTCCAACTTGCTAAAGGCTCATTAAAAACTAAAGCATTTTTAAACATTTCTTCCATGGTGGTTACTACGCCAACATTCCAAGAATTAAGGTTTTGGTTAAAAACAGAGGCGCTTTCAAACATAGACCGCATTAAGGTTACAGAACTTGTATCCCAAGTAGTTAAAGGCTGATTAAATGCAACGGCACTTTCAAACATTGAAGTCATATTGGCTACTGCACTTACGTCCCAACTTAATATAGGTTGATTGAAAACTGAAGCCCTACGAAACATGTTCGTCATATTTACTACAGAGTTAACTTCCCAATCAATAAGCGGTTGATTAAAGCTAGTTGCAGAGTTGAACATGCTTTGCATATCAATTACATTAGTAACATTCCAAGAATTTATATTTTGATTAAATGCAGTGGCAGAAGAAAACATATTGGCCATATTAGTTACCGATGTTGTTATCCAACTATTTAAGGGTTGGTTAAAAACCGATGCACTTGCAAACATGGAGTTCATATTGGCTACTTTGCCAACATTCCAACTGTTTAATGGTTGATTAAATGAACTTGCTTGCGAAAACATTGACGACATATTAGTAACATTACCAACATTCCAACTATTTATATTTTGATTAAATGCTGTTGCACCTTCAAACATACTATTCATTAAAACTACATTGGGTACAATCCAACTATTTAATGGCTGGTTAAACAAAGGAGCTCTTTTAAACATATCTGCAGTGTTTGTAACTAAGGATACATCCCAACCGTTTACCGGTTGATTAAAAGCTGTTGCATCTTCAAACATCCTAGACATAGTTGTTACTTTAGAAGTAATCCAATTATCTATATTTTGGTTAAAATTATTTGTTCTAAAAAACATTAACGCCATATTAGTAACATTACTAACATCCCAATTATTTAAAGGTTGATTATATATTGAAGCTACTCCAAATGTGCCAAACATATTAGTCACATTACTTACATCCCAATCATTAATATTACCATTAAATTTTCTACAAACTATGAACATACGTGACATATTTGTAACAGAAGAAAGATTGGGTGTTTCAGTAATACTATACTCCATATTTTCACAACCTGCAAAAGCACCATTCATACTTTGCCAAACTTGAGTACCCCATTGATCGATAGAAAGTAATTTAATACCATCGCTATTGAATTCTTCATGTCTAGGAGCAGGAAATGTTCCTATAATTGATATAGTGTATATTCCAGGAACAGCATACGTATGTGTAATATTGCCAGTTACATTATTATCAAATTGATCGTCACCCCAGTCAATTGAATAATCGTATGTTAAACTTGAATTTGTTTCAATCTTTAATTGGTTTACTGGTGTAGTTAGATTACTACGTTGAATTCTAGTATCATAAGTTAACTTAAAAGCTGCAGGGCTATTTACCCAAGTTGGTACCACCGTAAAACTTTCTTCTGTACATCCAACGGCAGGCCCATCAGTACTATTATAAGGAACAATAGTTACAAAAACCTCATCTCCTGGGGCTAAAAGATCAGCTCCTAAAGGGGTTTCAAGATTAAGGGCTGTATTATTACCAACATCAAAATTTGTAAATGGTATAGATTCAATACCTGCTCTAATTATTCTTACCGTAACTCGATACCCTGTTGCATTGGGAGTTGGTTGCCAAACAAGGTTAGCACTAGCGGGTACATTAGTGTCGCCATTTCTTGGAGAAACTAAATTGGTACAAAGTACGAACGAACAGTTAATGATGTCGCCAGTAATATTCCAATTATAATTATCAATTAAATCTTGCCTTGCATTACGACCGTCGCAATAATTTAAACTAACTGCGCCCAAGTTTACATTTTGATTTACAGTTTGCAATGCCCACCCTATTAAGGTATTGTCATAATTAGTTTGTGAAAGATTACTATTAGAAAGCATGTTAGTCATGCTAGTTACTTTTGTAATATTCCAAGCACCTAAATTTTGATCAAAAGCTGAAGCACCTGAGAACATAAGTCCCATTCTGGTCACATTTCCTGTATTCCAGTTATCTAATGGTTGATTGAATATCAAATTATTCGAAAACATGTTATCCATATTGGTAACTTCATCAACAATCCATCCATTCAAAGCTTGATTAAAGTTTTGAGCTCTTGAAAACATATTGCTCATATTGGTGACATTTGATACATCCCACATGCTAATATCTTGGTTGAAAACTGATGATTGAAACATACCACTCATGTTTCTTACATTAGTTGTAATCCAAGTGGGTAGAGGCTGATTAAAACTTGAATAGTATGTAGACCATCCTCCAAACATTTCTTGCATGTTTTCAACATTATTCACTCTCCAACTATCTATGGGTTGATTAAAATCAGAAACTGAGAACATGTAACTCATATTTGTAACACTACTTACATCCCATAAATTAAGAGGTTGATTGAATGACGTGGGGAAGGCTCCAGAACCAGCAAACATGCCACTCATGTTAGTTACCTTACTTACAATCCAACTATTTAAAGGTCTGTTAAACTCTTGATTACTACGAAACATATTAGACATGTTCTCTACGTTATCAACATTCCAATTATCTAATGGCAAATTAAAACTTGCATTTGAGAACATTGAAGACATGTCTGTGACATTATCTACAATCCAATTATTAATATTTTGATCAAAAATTGTATTCCGAAACATAGACGACATATCGGTAACGTTATCTACTCTCCAATTGTTTAAAGGCTGGTTAAAGTCTTGTGCTAAACCAAACATGCCAGACATATTAGTTACTTGAGTTACATTCCAGTTATTTATGTTTTGGTTAAAATTTCTTGCATAATAAAACATTTCAAACATGTTTAATACGCTATTAGTAACCCAATTATCTAAAGGTTCGTTAAAAAGATAGGCATCTTTAAAAGTTTGAGACATATCAGTGACTGAGTTTGTAATCCAGCTATCTAAAGGTCTATTAAATATTCTAGCTCCATTAAACATTCCAGATAAATCTGTAATAGTGCTCACATTCCAATTATTTAAAATGCCATTAAAAGTAGTACACCCTCGAAACATATTTTTTAAAGAGGTGACTTGTGAAAGATCGGGAGAGTTTATTAAATCAAAATTTAAATTTTCACAACCAAAAAAAGCATTTTCCATGCTTTGCCATTGTATAGTACCCCAATTTAGGACACTCGTTATTTTTCTTCGGTCGCCAGTATTATTAAAATAGATGGCTGGGAATGTTCCTGTTATGCTTACGGTATATATATTTGGTGTAGCATAGGTATGAGTAATATTTCCAGTAATATTTGTATCTGAAGTCCCATCGCCCCAATCCACGCTATAATTATAATTAGTAAAATTAGGATTTGTCGGAATCGTAATTTCGTTAGCTGCAGAAGAGCCTAAGTTTGAGGTATTCCAAGTAGATATAAATGCCTGTCCAAAAATGGTATAGGTAAAGCTTAAAAAAATTAGCGTGAGAATATTTTTCATTGTGGATTGAGGTGTATTTAAACAGATTATACCAAGGTCAAATTTGCAATTTAACTTTAGCTACTAAAATTAATTGTTGTTAACAACCATTAAATGGCTGTTAACTGTTCAAAATTAGTAGGATAGCATTTTGTTTTATACCCAGTTTTCAGTGAAAATTAAGCTATTGTAAAAAGTGAAATTTTTAGAAAATACACTAATTAATGGCTTCTAAACCCCAATCACCTATTTTCCATTCTAAAGTACCATCTCCGAAGTTGCCATTGTCAAGTTGTTTAAACTTGTTGATATCGCCAATAAACTTGCGGTATTTGCCATGGTTAAAAGCGCTACCATCAGCACCCATAATAATGAAATCATTAATCATTTTAATTTGAGAATCATCAATTTTAACCTGATTTCTGGATTTTCCCATGTAATAAAAAGTATCTTCAATTTTTAGATATACACCGCCTAAAACTTTTATATTTTTAGTGATGATTACCTCTTTTTTCCGAACTCCTTCGCAAAAAAGTCCATCTTTATCATACGCATAAATATGATTTAGTACCTTGAAGGTTTTTCTGTCGGCTTTAAATTTCTTAAAAGCTTTGTAATAGAAA
>JANQTG010000088.1 GCA_030731855.1 Cellulophaga sp.
GGATCGTTCGGGAAAGCATCTTCAGCATCATTGGTACCATCGCCATCAGTATCTTTTTGGGTGTCAGAACAGCCATTGGCGTCAACAGCTTCATTTGTTGGAGTATTTGAACATAGATCTGAATCATCATTTACCCCATCATTATCTACATCTTCATTTACATCTGTAACTGATATCACGAATGCTTTTTGGAAATTATTGACACCATCATTTACACTGATATAAATTGTATAACTAGCCTTTGTTTCATAATCAGGAAGTTCAGCGATCTCTACATCACCGGTATTTATACTAACACTGGCGTTATCTGCATCATTAGTGCCATCACCTACGGCTAAGTTATAGGTATGGGTATTTCCGGTATCAGGATCTGAGGTAGTTAAACTTCCGATTAGTGTTCCAATACTACTATTTTCTGTTACAGAAGTATTGGATAAGCTTATGTCTGTTGGACTTTCATTTACATTAGAAACCGTAATCGTAAATGCTTTTTTAAAATCATTTTGACCATCGTTTACATTTACATAAATAGCAAAACTAGCTTGTGTTTCATAATCAGGAATTTCCGTCAATACTAAATCTGCCCCATTTATACTAACACTAGCATTATCTGCATCATTAGTACCATCACCTATGGCTAAACTATAGGTATAGGTATTTGCGGTATCTGGATCTAACGTAGTTAAATTTCCGATTAGTGTTCCTATACTACTATTTTCTACTATGCTAACATTAGATAAAGTAATGTCGGTAGGCATTTCATTACGATTTATTACCGTAATCGTAAATTCTTTTTCATAAGTATTCCCGTAAGTATCTTCGACTTCTAGTCTGATGCTGTAAGAGTTCTTTGTTTCAAAATCAAAAATAGCATTGACTATTAAATTTGTGCCAGAAATAAGAAACGAAGCATTATCAGTATCCCCACTTCCAGAAACAAATTTATAGGTATGGGTATCAGTGCCATCTGCGTCTGTTGTGGTTAAGCTACCTAGCACATCATTTATTGAATTATTTTCAAAAATTGTGCTTGCTGTAA
The DNA here is from genome assembly GCA_030731855.1 of Cellulophaga sp. Taxonomy (GTDB): domain Bacteria; phylum Bacteroidota; class Bacteroidia; order Flavobacteriales; family Flavobacteriaceae; genus Cellulophaga. The sequence continues at coordinate 1,040 of JANQTG010000088.1, forward strand.
GGGCTATATCTGTTGGTGCTACATTAAATATAAAGCCAGACCTACTATCAGAACCTCCCGAATTGGTAACCGATACATTACCAGAAATAGCCCCATTAGGAACAATAGCCGTTATTCTAGAATTAGAATTTATAATGAACGAACTGGCATTGACACCTCCAAATTGTACTTGAGTAACATTTTGAAAATTGGTTCCTGTGATGACCACTGAATTTCCTTGTGCAGCCGTTTTTGGTTCAAAATCAGTTATGGTGGGTGTGAAAATAATTTCTACTTTACCGCTAGTACTGTAGGAAGCTCCACAACTTCCATTCGCAACTAATGCTCTAAATAAAGTTTCTCTAGTGATATTCGTATAACTATAAGTATCTGCTGTATTTGTAATATTAATCCAAACAAGTCCGTTATCGGTAGATCTTTGCCACCGTGTTATGGTACCTGTATAGCCCGTTAAGGTTAAGCTACCACTATTGCTTGCAGAAAAATGAGTGTTTGAGCTTACCGAACCTCCTTGTGGAGGTGTTCCATTTACAATGTTTATGGCTTTTGATGGCGTAACAACCGCCGCACCACAACCTGGCACCTGAACGAAGGCTCTGTAATATAATGTTCCTACTGTATTTACAGTTTCTATCAATGTTGGGTTGGTATTGGCAATATCCGTCCAAGTACTATTGTTTGTTGAACGCTGCCATTTCTGAACCTCCCCTTCCTGTCCAGATATATATAAATCTACATCGGAGCCGGCGCAAATATCTGTATTTATTGCGAAAACATTACCCGAGACTGCACTGCTCACAAAGACTGGAGCACTTGAGGTAACAAGCCCGTTACAGGTAGAAGGTGAAGTAGAATTTACAACCGCTCTGTAATAGGTGGTTGTAGAAATATTAGTAAGATTTAAGGTGGTGGTCGTATTTGAAATGAAATTTCCTGCAGTAATGAAATTATCTACAGAACTTTCCCAGCGTACCACAGATCCGGTAAAACCACTCAAGGTTAATGTAGTTGTATTAGTTCCAGCACAGACCGTTCCACCGCCTCCAGAAATGGTGCCACTAGAAGAACCTTGAATAAAAATATCTTGGGTGAATTGAGGGCTACTATTAGATAAATCTCCTGGCATATCTCCAAATTCTATAATACCCACAATAGTTTGGCTATTGGCAAAATCATTCCATTGACCACCGTTTAGCATATGAAGGCAATGTTCACTTCCTGCATTATTGGGTTCACATCCATTCCAATTCTGGTAAACACCACTAACTCTTCCTCCACAACCGTTAGTCGTCGTAAGCTGAGTGCCTTTTTCTGGACCGGTTACCCAATAAAATTTTCCCTCCGATTCAGTTTGATTTGCGTACAGAGTATAACCTAAGGCTTCATTAATTTCCTGAAAATCATCTGAACCGCCCATCCAAGAGTTTTGACCTATTAATCGTGCCACAAAAGTATTTTCTGCAGCATTGGTTAAGGTAACCAAATAACCCTTTTGCCCATAATATGATAGAGATTCTGAGGCTGTCTTTACGGGTTTCCAATTAGAAGCTGAGGACGTAATTTGATAAAAATGTCCATTCAAAGGATTATAAAAAGTCTCCCCCGCTATGAAAGATATTTTTCTGGATTCTGGAGAACACACATTTGCCGTGGTAATGGTCAGATTTCTTAGAAAGGCCTGCCATTCTTCAGCTGTTTTTGTTCCCTTGAATACAATTGCGCGTTTAGTTGCATTCCAACCTGTAGTGGTAATACCGGCTGGCAAAACGCCCGAGAACCCAACGACATCATTTACGGAATAAGAATCTGTTACTGAAACAGTAAAATCGGTAATATCATCAGAGGCAACGATAGTCAAATCTGGAGCAATAACCGTTGCTGAATTTGAAGTAATTGAAGTGGCTGTTGTTGACCCACTGACCACAATTTGTCCATAGGTCTTTATCATTATGAAAAAGAGCAATAGAAAAATACATTTTTTAAAAAAATAAGAAAAATTCATAAAAATTAGAAATTAGTTAGACTGGATTAAAATAAATAACCTTAATAAAAGGGTATTATATATCGATTAACGGCTAACTTATATTTTTAAGTAGGTTTTTTCTTACTTTTTTTGTGAGTTTACTATTTTATATGTGTAAAGCGTTGTATTCTGTATATGTTAATAATAACATTTACAAAGCTAGAAACTAGAATTAGCTTTATCTTATAAGTAGAAGTTTAAATAACTTCTCAAAAAAATTCTCTAGTAATAAGATATAAAAAAATAAAAAAATGATACGAATTTTAAAGGATGACTATGATTACCTATTAATTTTCAAGTACGATCCTCATTCTTTTAGGCGAAATATATTCAAAATACCTGTTTGTGATTTGAAAGTCTTCATTTAAGAGAATAATCGCAGGAAGTGAAAAAGGTATATTTTCTCTAGAAGCTAAGAGTAGAGGAATTTCATGAACAGGATTTCTTTTTTTGCCAAATTCCACATTCACAAAACTGTCTCCATTAAAGTTGATGGTATCCCTAGTCTCTACATTCATTTTTACAGCGTAGTATTCTTCCTTTAGGATCGCCATAACTTTTACGTCTTTATAGGCAGCTTGGTCCATTTTTTTACAATACACACACCAATCCGCATAAAAATTGATAAAAACTTTTTTGGATTTTACGGCTAAAGAATCTTCTAATTGCTCAAAAGTCAGCCATGATATGCTAGTATTCTCTTGGGCTGTAGTCTTCGCATTAATTACGAGTATCATCAATATTCCTAAAAAAACTCTCATACTGCACTCTATAAAATTAATAAAAGGTCGATTCTTAACTATGCATTTGAATTACCAGTTCTATCCATTTAAGTCCGACCTTTTTAATAGTCTAATGCAATTTACCAAACTTTAATCCAAAAAAAAAGGTTCTTGGGGCTTGTGGTCCATACACATAATCTGAATCTCTTGTTGGCCCTGAATCAAAATCATCTTGATAGCTATTGAAAATATTTTTAACACCTGCGGAAAACGTAATCATAAAGTTTTCATTAAAATCGATATGCGATTCTAGTTTGAGATTCAAATCAAAAAAAGGGTCCACTTCATTTAAAGCTAAAAACCCGGTATCGCTAATCACTCTAGGTACTATCATAGTGCCTGTGTAGGTTCCTGTAACGTCGATATTAAAGCGTTCATTCGGAATCCATGCGGTATTCAAATATCCGTACAAATTTGGTGTTCTGACAAATTCATCGATAAAAATATCCGACTCACCCATAGTGCCATCGGTTTCAAATAATAACTGCGCTTCATTAAAAGTGGCTTTTTGCAAAGTACCTCCTAGCTGAAACTGCCACTTGGGATCTGGCGATAGTCCGAATTCAAAATTAGTTCCATAAACCCTTGCTCCTTCTCCATTTCGGACTTCTTCTAGTATAGATCCATTTTCTAAAACCGCTCCCGTGCTTACTAAAGTAAAGGGATCTTCTAGCGTGGTATAAAAACCTTCTATAAGAAAATCGAGCTGTAAAAGTCCCGCTGATTTTGAATAGTTTAAAGATCCTGTGTAAGCATTAGAATATTCTGTATCCAAATCCTTCGATAGAATCACAAATTGTGGCTCACCACCAACGCTTGAAATATGCAAATCTTCATTAAAAGCTTGTGGGGCTCTAAATCCTCTAGCATAGCCGCCTCTAAACTTTAAATCTTCTAAAAAATTATAAGAAATGGTGAATCTCGGGGAGAAAGCTGTTTGATCCATATCAACGCCTCGTTCAATGCCGCCTATGGTATAATCTCCCAGAACAGAAACATTATCTAACCTAGCGCCAATTAATGCGGTAAACTTTTCGATAGGTTTCCACTCGTATTGTGCATACCCACCAATAGAGTTTACACGTTGATCAATTAAGCGGTTGTAACCAATAATTTTATCTTCTGTATTGGCATGATTAAATTCTGATCCAAAAGTCAATACATCATTATTTGTAAAAGATTTGGTGTATTGAACGCCATTTACCCAAGCCAAATCTTTAGTGTTGCCAAAAGCGTTATTTGCGGTAATACTGTCTTGCTGGGTTCTGCCACCGCCTAAACCGCCGTAATAGCTATCACGATTCGTGTGTGAAGCAGAAGTATAAAGTTGGACATTTCTTGTATTGTCCTCACTTCTAATTTCGTAATCTAACCCACCGATAAAAGTGTCATGATCTAACTCTTCCGTTATATCTGTAAATTGTGGCGATAACTCCAGTCTGTCGCCGCCACGACGGTATTCCCGAATAGCATTCAGGTTTAAAGATAGTCGACTTCTATCGTTTGGCTTTACAAACATTTTAGCCCCTATGGTGTTGATGCGAAGTGCTACTAGTTCCGTAAAACCATCAGCATTGGCATCAAAAGCGTCACGGTTGCGATAGTTGCCAAAAAGCGAAACACCACTCATAAGATCATCTGCCACTACTGAGGTATTAAAATTTAATGCGCGATCAACGGCACTGCCACCAATTAAGGCTAAATTGCTTCCTATTTCCCAAGTATTCAGAACAGGATCTTTCGTAATAATATTTACAGTACCAGCAATAGCGTTGGAACCGAACAATGCCGATCCACCACTTCGCACAATTTCTACTCGTTCAATGATATTTGTTGGTATTTGCTCTAGACCATAAACCCCTAAAAGAGAAGAAAATACTGGCCGGCTATTCAATAAAATCTGCGTGTAACCACCATCTAAGCCATTTAGCCTTACTTGGGTAAACCCACAATTCTGACAATTTGTTTCTACGCGAACACCTGGGGCGTAATTTAAACCGTCAGCAATGGTTAAGGATTGCGTAGCGTTTAATAATCTCGGTTTTAAAGTGGAGACTACTACAGGAGTGTTCTTGCGTTCTACCCTATTTCTTGTAGCACTTACCACTATTTCGTCTAACCCGAGGGCATCTTCTGATAGCTCAAAATCTATATTGAGATTTTGACCAGCTTCGACGGTAATTTCTTTTAATATAGTTCTAAATCCCTGAGAACTTATCTGAATGGTATAATTACCTGGGGCTATCTTGAGTTCAAAATAACCATCTTTATTACTTGAAGCGCCAAAATTCGTATTTTTAATTAATACCGAAGCAAAAGGAACACTTTCACCACCAGTGGATATGTGTCCTTTTAAAATGGTTGTTTCGCTTTGAGCATTTAAAGGTATAATTGAAAATAATAAGATATAAAGTAAGCTTCTTTTCATCATCAATCTTATTTTTTTATAATACTAAAATAAATTATTAGGCAAACCTAATAATTTATTATTGAAAATAAAAATGTATCTTTATGCTTTATTAAATTATATGTTTTCACAATCCGAAGAAAATTATTTAAAAGCCATATTTCACTTGCAGCAAAATGCTAATGGTGGTATATCAACCAGTAGCATTTCTGAAAAGTTAACTACGAAAGCAGCTTCTGTTACGGAAATGATTAAAAAGCTAGCGGAAAAAAACTTAGTGGATTATCAAAAGTATTATGGCGTTCAACTAACAGAAACAGGGAGAAAGCACGCTTTACTTATCATTCGAAAGCATCGTTTATGGGAATTCTTTCTAGTTAAGCGTTTAAACTTTAATTGGGACGAAGTGCATGATGTAGCCGAACAATTAGAGCATATTAAATCTCCGAAACTAGTGGAAGAACTAGATATATTTTTAGGCAGACCTGAATATGATCCACATGGAGACCCAATTCCTGATGCGAATGGAAACTTACCAAAAGCCCCTAAAAAAAGACTTTCTGGACTTAAAAAAGGAGATCATGCAATTTGTAAAGGTTTTAATGACAACTCATCTTCCTTTCTTCAGTTTTTAGACAAACAAAACATTGGATTAAATACTAAAATTGAAGTAATTGGAATAGAATCGTTTGATGAAACTATGACCATTTTGGTTAATTCAAATACTATTTTGTTATCGAAAACTGCTACAGACAATATATACGTTGAGCATTAAGTCGGACTTTTTTAAAATTTATTCGTAATAAATTGCATTATCCTATTTTAACAATACCTAATATGACACAAAAAATACTGATTTTAGTATGTATTATCCTAATAACTGCCTGTCACAATTCCAATAAAAACAACAACGGCAAACTAAATGTAGTAACTACTACTACGATGATTACTGATTTGGTTCAGAATATCGGTGGAGATTCCATTAACCTACAAGGCCTTATGGGTAGCGGAGTGGATCCACATTTGTACAAAGCAAGCGAGGGCGACGTTTCGAAATTAACGAATGCCGATGTTATTTTTTATAGCGGCTTACACTTAGAAGGCAAATTAGTGGATGTTTTCGAGAAGATGAATCGCACAAACACAACAATCGCATTAGCAGAGGTTTTAGACAAAAATAAATTGATCGGTTCTGAATATTTTGCATCAAACTATGATCCGCATATTTGGTTTAATATTAGTTATTGGAAACAGCTTACAACTTATTTAACGCAAGAATTAAGCAAATTAGACCCTAAAAATGCTGCCTATTTTGAGAAAAATAAAATTGAATATCTACAAAAGCTTGATGTATTAGAATCAGAGATAAAAAATACGATTTCAACTTTACCGCAAGAAAAAAGAATCTTGGTTACTGCACACGATGCTTTCAACTACTTTGGTGAAGCTTATGGTTTTGAAGTAGTAGGTTTACAAGGCTTAAGTACGGCAACAGAGGCTGGCGTACAAGATGTTCAGAATCTTGCAAAACTAATTATCGATAAAAAAGTAAAAGCCATTTTTGTAGAAAGCAGCGTTCCAAAACGTACTATTGAAGCTTTACAACAAGCGGTTCTAGCGCAGGGTTTTCAGGTAGAAATTGGCGGAACGCTATATTCTGATGCCTTAGGAAATGCTGGGACTAAAGAAGGCACCTATACCGGAATGTTTGTCTATAATGTAAATACTATTGTCAACGCTTTACAATAAAATTGTTTCAGGTTTTTGGTTTAAGGTTTAAAGTTTTAAAAATAACCTTGAACTTTAAACTAGAAACTAGAAACAGATAATCGATACTTAATGATAACAGAACATAAACCTCCTGCCGTACAGATTGATGATTTAACCGTCGCGTACAACTACAAACCTGTTTTGTGGGATATTGATTTGGTTATTCCAGAAGGAGTTTTAATGGCTATCGTGGGTCCAAATGGTGCTGGAAAATCAACTTTAATTAAAGCTATTTTAGGAATTATACAACCTTTGGCAGGTAGCGTTCAGATATTTGGTAAACCCTATAAAAAACAAGTCGGTAAAGTGGCATATGTTCCACAAAAAGGCAGCGTAGATTGGGATTTTCCCACTACTGCGCTCGATGTGGTGATGATGGGAACTTACGGAAGTTTGGGTTGGATTAAAAGACCTGGACAGAAAGAAAAAAAAGCTTCTTTAGAAGCTCTTGACAAAGTGGGGATGTTAGCCTTTAAAAACCGACAGATAAGTCAGTTAAGTGGCGGACAGCAGCAACGTATATTTTTGGCACGCGCTTTAGTTCAAAATGCGTCTATTTACTTAATGGATGAACCTTTTCAAGGGGTTGACGCCACCACCGAAAAAGCCATTATAAATATTTTAAAAGAACTCCGAAAAGAAGGAAAAACACTCATCGTAGTACATCACGATTTACAAACCGTTCCGGAATATTTCGATTGGGTAACATTCCTTAACGTAAAAGGCATTGCCTCTGGTCCTGTAAAAGACATTTTTAATGACGATAACCTGACCAAAACCTATGGGATTAATTATAAGGTAGCGGTTAATCAGTAATTTCGTTGTTGGTTGACTGTTGATGGTTGTTAGGTTAAAAGGTATAAAGTACAAAATATTAGGTATTAGGTATTAAGTATTAAGACTAAAAAAAATTATGAAAATTTGAAAATATGTCAATCAAATACGTGAATTGATAAACCTAAAATAAACGAACAACCAGCAACTAAAATGGAATTAACTGATTTTTTTACCGATTACACCTTACGAACCATTACTTTGGGTACGGCTATTTTGGGGGCTATTTGTGGGATGTTGGGGAGCTTTGCGGTGCTGAGAAAACAAAGTTTGCTGGGTGATGCTATTTCGCATGCAGCGCTGCCTGGTATTGCGCTTGCCTTTTTGATTACAGGAGCTAAGGAAACTAATATGCTATTAATTGGGGCTTTAGTAAGCGGACTTATAGGTACTTTTTGGATCAACGGTATTGTAAAACGAACCCGATTAAAAAGCGATACTGCTTTAGGCTTAATTCTCTCTTTATTTTTTGGTTTTGGAATGTTATTACTCACTTTTATTCAAAAAATGCCAAACGCCAATCAAGCAGGTTTAGATAAATATTTATTCGGACAAGCGGCTACCTTAATGGAAAAAGATGTTTGGTTAATGGCTATCGTTACTGGAATAAGTTTATTAGTACTTCTCCTTTTCTGGAAAGAATTAAAATTATTACTTTTTGATGCTGATTATACCAAAACGCTGGGTTTTAATGTTCGTTTTTTAGATATTTTAATAACAACTTTTATTGTTTTAGCGATTGTTTTAGGGCTACAAACAGTGGGTGTTGTGCTTATGAGCGCTATGCTTCTAGCACCGGCAGCAGCAGCCAGACAATGGACCAATAGTTTGGGTACGATGATTATTTTAGCGGCAATTTTTGGTGCCTTTTCTGGGGTTTTTGGCACCGCAATTAGCGCAAGCCAAAATAACCTATCTACCGGACCTGTAATTGTATTAGTAGCTTCTGCACTAGTGATTGTATCTTTTATATTTTCTCCAAAACGTGGACTTTTATTTAGAGAAATCCGTTTTCGTAAAAACCGTAGGGAACTCCATTTAAAAAAGACCTTGACATTTATGTACCATATTGCTGCAAATCATGAAAATATTTCGCATCCACATGCGATTCGTATCTTAAATAATTTTCAAGGATTTACTAGAAAAACCCTTACTACTCTTGAGGAGCAAGAATTTATCCAAATCGAAGGAAACCAATGGGCGATGACCAAAAAAGGCTTTAATGAAGCGGAAACTATGTTTAACCAACTAGGCCAAGAAAATGACTAATGCACAAATAGAAATTCAAGCTATTGCTGCCTTAGTTGCTGTCGCCTGCGCTATTCCAGGAGCTTTTTTGGTACTGCGAAAAATGTCCATGATTAGTGATGCCATTAGTCACGCGATACTCCCTGGTATTGTTTTAGGTTTTTTTATTACGCAAGATTTAAATTCTCCTTTATTGATTTTATTGGCGGCACTTACAGGCGTAATCACTGTTATTTTAGTTGAATATATTCAAAAAACAGGCTTGGTTAAAGAAGATACCGCCATAGGCTTAGTTTTTCCTGCACTTTTTAGTATTGGTGTTATTCTAATTGCGAAAAATGCGAATGATGTACATTTAGATATTGATGCGGTACTTTTAGGAGAGCTTGCTTTTGCCCCTTTTGATCGTTTATTGATAGGTGAAACCGATATGGGTCCTAAATCGCTTTGGGTTATTGGAACCATACTTTTGATTACACTAACGCTACTTTTTTTATTTTTTAAAGAGCTAAAACTAAGTACTTTCGATAAAGGTTTGGCTACCACATTGGGCTTCTCGCCTGTTCTATTGCATTACGGATTAATGACAGTTTCGTCGGTAACCGTAGTTGGCGCTTTTGATGCCGTTGGTGCTGTACTTGTCGTTGCGCTAATTATCGCTCCTGCGGCAACAGCCTATTTATTAACGGATAATTTAAAGAAAATGTTAATAATAAGTTGTGGTTTTGGTGTCTTTGCGGCTATTGGCGGTTATTGGATGGCACACTTTTTAAATGCCTCTATAGCAGGTTCTATGACTACCGTTTTAGGAATTATATTTCTTTTGGTGTATTTATTTGCACCAAAACAAGGAGTGATTTCAGGATTTTTTCAAGAAAAACAACAACAGGTAGAAGTATCTCTTTTAATATTTCTTTTACACTTACAAAATCACGCTGAAGCCGAAGAGCGCCATGTAAACCATTTACGAGAACATATTAACTGGCAAAAAGTACGTTCTAAAACGGTCTTAGAATTAGCTACAAAGAATAATTTAATCCAAATTTCAGATGATGTGGTTTCCTTAACTGACAAAGGACAAGAGTTTACTGATGAAGCCTTAAACTATATAACAACAAATAAGGCAACCGCTATTGAAGAATTAAAAAACAGATTCTTCTTATTTAGAGGGTAAAAAATAGAGGTACATTAGTTGCCATTTTCTATCTAATAGAGCTATATTATTAAATTTCGATGGACCAATATTTGTAGACTTTCTGCTAAATAGGGCATATCGCTTTACTTTATGCTTAAGGTGATAGCTCTCAGCTTATGAAAGCTAAACAGAAAAGGCAAGTTTTAAAAACTTGCCTTTTCTATTTTATGGAATAAATATTTATTCTTCAGTTTCTGTTTTCACAACCAATCTGAAACCTTCTCCGTGAATGTTTAAGATTTCGACAGTATCATCAACTTTTAAATACTTTCTTAGTTTGGCGATATACACATCCATACTACGAGAGGTAAAATAGTTATCATCTCTCCAGATTTTGGTTAAAGCTAATTCTCTTGGCATTAAATCGTTTTCATGTAAAGCTAACAAGCGTAAAAGCTCGTTTTCTTTTGGAGATAATTTTATAGACTCGTGATCTTTAAACTTTAAAAAACGTAGCTTAGAATTTAATTGAAACTGCCCAATAGTAAATTCGAACTTACGACTGTCTGCTAAAGTACTAGAAGCTTTTCTTTGTAAAATAGCTTTCAATTTCATTAGCAATACTTCTGAATCAAAAGGTTTGTTTAAGTAATCGTCAGCACCCGCTTTATATCCTTTTAAAACGTCTTCTTTCATAGTTTTAGCCGTTAAAAAAACAATCGGAACATGTTCGTTCTTTTCGCGTATTTCTTTCGCTAACGTAAAACCGTCTTTATAAGGCATCATCACATCTAAAATACAAATGTCATACGTATCCTTTTTGAATTTTTCGAAACCTTCCATTCCGTTTTTTGCCAAAACAACATCAAAGTCGTTCATAGACAAATAATCTTTAAGTACTATTCCAAAATTTGGATCGTCCTCTACCAAAAGGATTTTTTTATTTATTGTTTCCATAATTAGTTATTTAAATTAAGGGTAGTTTTACATAAAAAGTACTTCCTTTACCTTTCTCGCTTTCTACATAAACTTCTCCCTGGTGATCTTCTACTATTTTTTTCACGTAAGACAATCCTAAACCATGTCCTTTAACGTTATGTATGTTTCCTGTATGTTCTCTATAAAATTTTTCAAAAACTTTTTTCAAAACGGCCTTACTCATTCCTGAGCCTTGATCTTTTATTTTTATAATAATACTATTATTGGCTAATTCCGTATACACATCAATTTTCGGTGCTTCTGGCGAATATTTAATGGCATTGTCAAGCATGTTTACTATTACGTTTGTAAAATGCATATCGCTCGCTAAAACTTCACTGCGTTCAGATTCTAAGTGTAAGTTTATATAACCGCCTCTATCTGCTACAATTAATTCTACATGTGCCATGGCATCATGTATTATGTCGTGAACGTCTACTCTATCCTTACTAATATCTAACTGATTTTTTTCTAACTTAGATATTCTTAAAACATTTTCAACCTGAGCGTGCATGCGTTTATTCTCATCTTTAATCATATTAAGATACCGATAAACCTTTTCTTTATCATCAATTATTTTAGGATTCCGAATCGCTTCTACCGCTAAATTAATGGTCGCAATGGGTGTTTTAAACTCATGCGTCATATTATTTATAAAATCTGACTTAATTTCTGAAATCTGTTTCTGTCGTATTAATTGATAAATTGCACTCGTATAGGCTATCAAAATAACTAGTGTAAAAAGCAACGATAATATCGCCATGGGTAAAATCGTTTTTATTAAAAACTTTTTCTTTGATGGAAAAGTTAATAATAAAGTAAAATTACTTTCACCTTCCGAATCTTTAAAAACTGGATAAGCATATAATTTACTTTTTGAAAACTTAAATTTTCTAGACTTAACTTTCGTTGGCAGTCCTTTACTATAAACCCCGTATTCATAATCTGTATCAATATTCCTATTTTTTAGTTCTTGACTTATTAATAGTTCAATCTCTTGCTTACTGATTCTTTTATGGATCGGTTCTATTTTTGCTTTTTCTTTAAACACATCTTCATAAGCAGCCTTTTCAATAGATGTTAAACCTCCTATTTTCTCGAGCTTTTGAACTGGAGTCATAGACAATGATCTACCGTCTAAACCAAATTCTTCTTTGAAAATTGTTTTATTTCGGATACTAGTAAAATTTTTAATGATTGTTGAATCATTATTTAAACCAATATTAGTATTGTCAAAGAACGTAGCTGGTACCGAATAATTTTCTTCTAAGATACCATGCGAATAATAGGTTATTTCGTTCGAATTCAAATCTCTTTCTACGAAAAATAAATTCTTTAATAAATCTGGTGCTTTAGCATGTGTACCAATGCTATCCTTAATCTTTAAAAGCTCATTGGTATAATCTGTGAGCTCTCTTTTTTCAATTTTAGCAGTTACGGTATTCAAAATTTCCGTTACTGTTGTTGAAAATTGTTCGTCTTTATCTTCTACTGACTGTTTTATCCAGTATCCTTGTACAAATATGATCCCAATAAGGGATATACTCATCAAAACAACTAGAAGAATAAATAAACGTTTGTTCATTTTAGAGTAAAATTAGAAATTTAACAGTTACAAGTAGATGCGTTTAACCTAACCTTAACACAAATGTTAAAATTAATTGAGTTATTCCGATAATTTAAGAAGTTGACTATGAATTTCATGTACTTTTTTATTTGTTTTAATTAAATCGATGTTATTTATGATAAAATGAGACTTTTTTGATTTTTTTTGATCAGTCCATTGATGGGCTATTCTTTCTTTAACCTTTTCTATAGTGATACCATCTCGCCCAGATACTCTTTGTATTCTTATTTTTTCTGGCGCGGTGACTAAAATAATTTTATCATATTTTTCTTCTGATCCGTTTTCAAATATGATAGCTGCTTCTTGAATTACATAAGGATAATTTTGTTTTTGCTTCCAATCTAAAAAATGATTTTTGACTGCCGGATGAACAATAGCGTTTAATTGACCTAAAAGTGTAGCATTATTAAACACGTGGTCTGCAATAAATGTTCTGTTTAAGTTTCCGTTAAGGTATGCCTCATCTCCCAAAAGACTTGTGATTTGAGATTTCAAGGTGCTAGTTAGCATTAATTTTTTTGCCTCTTCATCAGAGGTATAAATAGGCACCCCAAGCGCTTTAAAGAAATTTGCTACAGTGCTTTTTCCACTTCCGATACCACCAGTTAGCCCAACAACCATTATTTTCTTTTTAAAATATAACGCACTTCGCTTACCATAAGTTTTGGTGTATTCATAACTTCTGGATAGTTTACAAGAGACAATTCTATTGTTTGTTTTTCTTTGTTTTTTACCGTTGTATAATCTGCAACTACTTTAAAATCAGATGGCTTTAATTTTTTTAAGTCCTCAATCTTTGCTTTACATAATATAGCTACAGTATCAGGAAAAATACTAATCTCAAAATCCTCTGGCAAATCGGTTACAACAATTGGTACTTCAATAATTTTTTCTGAAAAAAGTGCTATTTTTCCAGTAATAACAACCTCTTTCTTAAGATAGGTAAGATTTTTAACTTTCTCAGGAATAGTAAGCGCTAATTTTTCAGAAAAATCTTCTGATATATCATCAATCTTTTTTGAAACCGTTAGAACTTTAGTTATTTTGTCTAATTCTTTTTTAGGGCCCCTTACAATTATACTATCAGGAGCTATTTTAAGTGCACCATCTAACATATAATTTTGATTTAGTTCTACTTGCAAGCTTGAAACTACTGGAATTTTTTTATTAAGTAATTCATACATCTCAAGTACAATATCGTCTTCATTGTAAACACGAACCAAATCCATAGATTTTGGTAGTTGTTGCTCTATCTGCAATTGATAAACACTTTTAGGCACACTATATATCCCATTTTTTAATTCCGCTTTTGTAGCATCAATAGTAACTTTTTTATTTCCAAAATTAAACCTGAGAAAAGTAAAACCATTTGCTGTTAATTTAACGTCTACTTTATTTCGTGATGCCCCAACAAATAATAAGCTGTCTGGAATATTGTTGTATTCAACATCAAAAACAGCTCTTCCTGAGTAATCTCCGGATAATTCGCTGATAAACCAAGCTAAACTAGAAACGAGTAAAAAAATCAAAAAAATCTTTATTTTTCGTTTTTTAAGTCCCTTTTTAATCCTATTCATTGGCATATGTACTAATTTTTAAAGAATAACTTAGGAAATAGATTCTCAACATTCTTAGTGCTAAAGTTAATTAAAATGGTCGATTTTAAGAACCCAAAACCATATCCTACAAACTGAATAGTGACCGCAAATAAGGATAATAAAGCTATCGCTAAATTTCTATTTTTGAGAAACGCATCTATAAACAGTAACAGAAAGTAAACCACGTAAAAGTATAACAGAAAAGATACTCCAAAAGCTAAAAACACTAATCCTAATAAAAAACCAAGACAAAATAAGCTTGGAAACCAATAGGTTATTTTTTTTGTTTTGGGGTGCCATTTATTCAAAATAGGCCGCACCATTCCGAATTTGTTTACTTGTATATAAAATTTATGCCAATCTATTCTCCGTTTGTGATATACAAAAGCTTCTGGTATTAATTTAGTTTTAAAGCCTGCATTCCAAATTCGAATGGTTAAATCAGGGTCTTCACCAGGGTGAATGTTCCCATAACCGCCAGTTGATTCAAAAGCTTTTTTTGAAATTCCCATATTAAAACTTCTGGGTTGAAATTTATCTACGGCCGTTTTGCCACCTCTGATACCTCCTGTAGTTAAAAAAGACGTCATCGCATAATTAATTGCCTTTTGAACCAGCGTAAACGATTCGTGAGCAGCATCTGGACCTCCATAACAATCAACATATTCCGTTTCGAGTGCACTATTTGCTTTAGTTAAATATTGTGGTGGTAAAATACAATCTGAATCTAAAACAATAAAGTAATTACCATTTGCACGGTGCATTCCGTAATTTCGGGAATCACCAGGGCCGCTATTAGGCTTTTTTAAATACGTAATCGTCAGAGAATTTGTATAATCAACTATTATATCTTCAGAGGATAGTGTAGAACCATCTTCAACAATCACTACTTCAAATGGATTATTATAGGTTTGCAACAACAAACTATCTAACAATTCTTTAATCTCATTAGGTCTGTTGTAAACGGGAATAATAAAAGAAAAATACAAGCTCATATGCTATCATTATAAACATAAAAGCCACTCGAAATATCGAATGGCTTTTGAATTGGTATGCGTATAAATTATTTTGAAAAATATTCGATAACCTCTTGACTAACACCTGTGTTAGAAAAACCACCGTCATGAAATAAATTCTGCATAGTTACTTTTTTTGTTAAGTCAGAAAACAAACTTACAGTATAATCAGCACAATCTTGAGCTGAAGCATTACCTAAAGGCGACATTTTCTCTGCATAACTAATAAAACCATCAAAACCTTTAACCCCTTGACCGGCGGTTGTTGGTGTGGGCGATTGAGAAATAGTGTTTACACGTACATTTTTTTCTTTTCCGAAAAAGTATCCAAAACTGCGAGCAATAGACTCTAAATAGGCTTTATTATCTGCCATATCATTATAATCAGGAAAAGTACGTTGTGCTGCCATATAGGTCAACGCTACAATACTACCCCACTCGTTCATTGCATCGGCCTTATATAAGGTTTGCATTACTTTATGAAATGAAAGTGCAGAAACGTCCCAACCTTTAGCAGTAAAATCATAATTTTCGTCGGTATACAATTTTCCTTTACGAACATTTACTGACATACCGATAGAATGCAAAACAAAGTCTAACTTACCTCCTAAAATTTCAGTAGCTTTTTCTACTAAATTCGTTAAATCTTCGATACTCGTTGCATCCGCAGGAATTATTTGAGAACCAGTGTTTTTTGCAAGTACATCAATCTGACCCATGCGCATAGCTATTGGTGCATTTGTTAACACAAAAGTACCGCCTTCTGCATGAACACGTTCTGCTGTTTTCCAAGCGATAGAATTTTCATCTAAAGCGCCAAAGATGATTCCTCTTTTTCCTTTTAATAGGTTGTATGCCATTGTTTGTTTTTTTGTATTCTAATTTAATGCTGTAAAGATATTAAAATTTGAATGGTTAATTATGGAATTAAATATTTCTAGGTTATTCTTTTGAAAATTAACTTAATAATTGTTTTGCATGTGCTAATGCGGAATCTGTAATATTTTTACCACCTAACATTTCCGCTAACTCTATAACACGCTCATCGGTGGTAAGCTGTTTCATTTTGGTATTGGTGATCATACCTTCTTCTTCTTTAAAAACTTTAAAATGATTTGCGCCTTTTGCAGCCACTTGGGGCAAATGTGTTATAGAAAAAACTTGCATTGTTGTGCTCATGGCTTGCATTATATCGCCCATTTTGTTTGAAATTTCCCCAGAAACCCCAGTGTCAATTTCATCAAACATCATAGTCGGCAATTGCTCGTAGCGAGCCAAAATAGCCTTAATTGTTAACATTATTCTAGACAACTCGCCGCCAGAAGCTACTTTCTTTAAATCGCCATAATTAGAACCTTTATTCGCTGCAAAAAGAAAAACTAATTCGTCTTTACCATTATCGTTGAATGATTTTGAGGGGAGAATTTCTATTTTAAAGGTAGCGCTAGGCATGCCTAATTGAGAAAGGCTATCTGTTAACTGTTTCTGTAATTCTGGAATTATTTTAATGCGTTTCTCGCTAATTTTTGATGCGATGGAAGCTAATTCCTGTTCTTTTTTAGCTAGTTCCTGTGTTGCTTTTTTAATATCTAACGCTACATTTTCTGTAGCACTAACATTTTCAGAAATATGTTCTCTTATAGCTATAAGCTCTTTAATATCGGTAGCATTATGCTTTTTCTGAAGGTTATAAAGTAATTGTAGTTTCCCATTTACTTCTTCTAAAAGTAAAGGATTAGCCTCAGTTTTTTCTTGTAAAACATCAAATTCAGAAGAAATATCGTCTAGCTCTAAAAAAGCAGATAAAATTCGTTCGTTCAAGTTTGCAAATTGAGTGCCGTATGCCGCTAGTTTATTAGACGCCAATTTTAGTTCGGTCATTGCTGCAATGATACCTACCTGATCATCGTTCAACAATTGATGCCCCTTAGAAAGTTGCTCAACAATAGTTTCTACATTGCTTAATTGCTCGTATTGCTCTTCTAATTCTTCTATAATACCTTCTTTTAAAGGTGCTGCTTCTAATTCTTTGAGTAAGTGACTATTATATTCATATTCTTTAGTGGCGTTTTGTTGAAAAGCGAGTAGCTTTTTTAAGCCTTTTTCTATTTTTTGAAAAGCTAAAAGTTGATCTCCATAAATCAATAAATCTTGTTTATTCGATGCCAAAGCGTCGATTACTTTAAACTGAAAATCGTTATCGGCTAGTTGTAGTGTTTGGTGTTGCGAATGAATATCTATTAACCTTTCACCCAGTTGCGATAAAATATCGAGGGTTACGGGGGAATCGTTGATAAAAGCTCTTGATTTACCACTAGGTAAAATTTCTCTACGAATAATGGTTTTTGTATCGTAATCTAAATCGTTTTCTTCAAAAAAAGATTTTAAAGCATACTTTTCGATATCAAAACTGGCTTCAATAATACATTTAGTAGTTTCATCTCTTAAAGAGCCTAAGTCTGCCCTATTTCCTAAGACTAAACCAAGTCCGCCTAATAAAATAGATTTTCCTGCACCTGTTTCACCAGTTATGATGGTAAACCCGTTTGTAAAAGTCACCTTTAAGTGATCTATTAGAGCATAATTCTGTATGGAAAGTGAGTTTAGCAATTCTAAAAAGTATTTATTACAACAAAGATAAATTATATTCCCTTAGTTGAAAATATTTAAAGGTATTGACTTCAAAAAAAAGTATTTTGATTATTAACAAGTACCAATAAAAAAAGCCTAAAAAATCAAAAAAAAGATTTTTTAGGCTTTTGTCGGGGTGGCAGGATTCGAACCTGCGACCTCCGCGTCCCAAACGCGGCGCG
>JANQTG010000089.1 GCA_030731855.1 Cellulophaga sp.
AGCATTATGTAACTTTAAAACTCTTAATGTAGAAGGTAAAAGTATTTTACCTTTACTTGAAAACCCAAACTTAAAATGGGATGAAGCTGCCTTTAGTGTTTATCCTAAAGGAAAAAGCAGAATAGGCTTAACGTGTACCGATGGTATTTTAAGATATACCGAATGGTGGGATACTGAAGCCCAAACACTTATTGAAAATGAGCTTTACCTAACTCGCTCAAATTATACGGAAGCAACATCAAATTTGGTGAAAGATATACGGTACGAAAAAGATGTGAAAAGAATGATGGCGTTGTTAGAAAAACAATATCCTAAAGAAAAAAGAATAAATTATCCACAGTACGATAAATAGATTAAACAAGGCTAATTTATGATGCATATCACAAGCATTAAAATCATGACAGTACAGGATAGATACCGACCCTAGTTTTAGTATCATTGAGAGGTATAATTAAAGTCTAAAATTTTTATTCCACGGGGATAATTTTTTTACTTAAACAATCTCAATCTATGTTTCCAATTACTAAAAATGCCGTTATATCCTTACTTTTGTTATGGCTCTTATATTCATGTGCCGAAAATACTATAGCCCCTGTTCAATCGCTGACTATCGCCGAAGGCTTTGAAAATCCTATCGGGTTTTATGAAGCTACCCCTTCATTTTCTTGGAAGTTGCCAGTTTCAGATGCAATCCAAAGCCAGTCTGCCTATCAAATTATAGTAGCCAGTAGTGCCGATTTATTGCCAAATTCTCCCGATTTATGGGATTCTGAAAAGCAAGTTGCTAGTCAATCTACTTGGGTAAAATATGAAGGTAAAGCATTAGTATCGCGACAAAAAGTGTACTGGCAGGTGCGTTACTGGAACCAAGATGATGCGGTTGCTAGTTGGAGTGAAGTCAATACTTTTGAATTGGGATTACTAAATAATAGTGATTGGGAAGCTCAATGGGTTGGTTTACCTACGGCAAAAGATAGTTTAAAGTCTAGAGACGGTGTACTTACCCATAGACCACAATATTTAAGAAAGAATTTTGAAATACCCTCAGATATCGTGTCAGCACGGTTATTCGTTACTGCAAAAGGTGTTTTTGATGCTTGGATTAATGGAGAAAATATAAGTGATGACGTTATGCCACCGGGCTGGACACCTTACAATAAACGTATAGAAACCTTAACCTACGATGTAACAAATAGTCTTAAATCTGGGCAAAATGTAATCGGCTTTGAAGTAGCACCTGGTTGGTTTTCTGGAAGACTAGGCTGGAACAAATCTATTTGGGCGACCTCTGTGTCCCCTAAAATTTTATGCCAATTAGAGATTACCATGTCAGATGGTTCAAAAAAAATAATACTTTCAGACGATAGCTGGGCAGGCACAACAAATGGACCCATTCGTTTTTCTGAAATTTATGATGGAGAGATTTATGATGCCAACTTAGAAATAGAAAACTGGACGAAAGCGGAGTTTGATGATAAAAGTTGGACAAGGGTAGAAGTATTGCCCTTAGCTACAGATGTTAAACTAGAACCAAAAAGGCATAAAACGGTTAAAGTAAAGCATACGCTAAATACGCAAGAATTGATTAAGAATACAGATACCACCTTGATATTCGATTTAAAACAGAATATGGTGGGTGTTCCACTGCTTAAAGTTCCTGTTAAAAAAGGAGATACCTTAAAAGTTAGATTCGCCGAAATGTTATCCCCAGATGGCACTTTTTTTACCGAAAATTATCGATCTGCACACTCAACGGATTATTATATTGCATCTGAAGACAAAACAATTGACTGGACTCCAAAATTTACATTTCATGGATTTCGTTATGTTGAATTAAGCGGTTATGATGCTTCAAAAGAACCTACAAAAGATTGGGTAACTGGCTTAGTTCAATATTCTGATTTCGAAGAAAACGGAACTTTTGAAACATCCAACGAAAAATTAAACCAGCTACAAAGCAATATTGTTTGGGGCTTAAGAGGTAATTTCTTCGATATTCCTACCGATTGCCCGCAACGAGATGAACGTTTGGGCTGGACGGGTGATGCGCAGGTATTTGGCCCAACCTCTATGTTTAATGCCGATGTATATAGCTTTTGGGCAAGTTGGTTGCAAAGTGTTCGCGAGTCGCAATACGATAATGGAGGCATTCCTTTTGTAGTACCTGATGTTTTAAAAAACAATAAAGTGAGTTCTGGCTGGGGTGATGTTTGTGTTATTATTCCTTGGAAAATTTATTACCGTACTGGTGATAAAAAAATTCTTGAAGAAAATTTTGAAATGATGAAACGTTGGGTGCAACACCATGAAGATACTTCTACGAATTATATTTCATCAATGAACTCTTTTGCTGATTGGTTACAACCCTTTCCTGAAAATGAACAAAATAAAGGCGATACATCTCACGATCTTATAGGCACTGCTTTTTTTGCGCACACGGCGAATCTTACCTCGAAAACTGCAGAAGTTTTAGGTGATAAAGATGCTCAAAAAAAATATGAAGCTTTGTATAAAACAGTCTCCAAAGCTTTTGAAAATCATTTTTTTGATGAAAATGTAAAAATAAAAGATGTAAAATCGACCCAAACATCTTATTTATTAGCATTAGCTTTTGATTTATTGCCTACTGACAAACGAGAAGCAGCAAAAGTTAATCTACTTGAAGAAATTAAACTCGCTGATAATCATTTACGCACAGGATTTTTAGGTACACCCTTATTATCAGAAGTTTTAGATGAAGTAGCAGAAACCGATTTGATGTATAAAATTCTGTTTAATGAAACCTATCCATCTTGGTTTTATTCCATCAATCAAGGGGCAACAACCATTTGGGAACGTTGGAACAGTTATAGCAAAGATGAAGGTTTTAGCAAGGCAAAAATGAATAGTCTAAATCATTATGCCTATGGTGCTATCGGTGAGTGGATGTACGAACGTATTGCTGGTATTTCACCTTTAGAACCAGCCTATAAAAAAATAAAAATCGCCCCAGTTTTAGGTGGCGGTTTAACTTTTGCAACGGGTAGTTATGATTCCCCTTACGGGATGATAAAATCCTCTTGGAAACTAGGGAATGATACTTTTAAATTAGACCTAACCATTCCGCCGAATACGACGGGTATACTAGTGTTACCAGACAATTATAAAAAAGAAATTCTGGTAAATGGTGTGTCGGTATCTAATGAAAATCAAATCGAAATTAAGCCTGGAACGCATAGCATTCAATCTAATTTAAATTAATATGAAAAATATACTTCTTTTTTTAATTTTTTTTGTTTTGAATATTTCTTGTAAAGAAGAAAAAAAAGAAATTACTACAATATCTGAAAAAGTACCGATGAATATTTTATTCATCGCTGTCGATGACTTGCGACCAGAACTTAATTTCTATGGGGCAAGTCAAATTAAATCACCTAATCTTGATGAATTAGCAAATACAAGTACCGTTTTTCAACGCGCCTATTGTAATATTCCAGTTTGTGGAGCATCTAGGGCAAGTTTACTCACGGGCTTAAGGCCAACTAGGCATCGTTTTTTAGATTTTAAAACAAAAAAAGATGACGAAGTCCCAAATATAGTATCATTACCAATGACGTTTAAGCAAAATGGTTTTACGACCATATCTAATGGTAAAATTTACCATCATGCTAATGATGATAATAAAGCTTGGGACGAAATTTGGCAACCTGATGGGAATATTCGCGATTACTTAACCACAGAAAATATACAACTCAATTTAGATGAAGATGCTATACGAGGATATCCCTATGAAATGGCTGAAGTTTCAGATTCAAGTTATTTTGACGGTAGAATTGCAAACAAAGGGATTGAAGATTTAAGAAAGCTAAAAAACAAGAAGCAAGCTTTTTTTTTAGCACTTGGTTTTATGAAGCCTCATTTACCTTTCAATGCCCCGGCAAAATATTGGGACATGTATGATAGTCAGGCCATAAAGCTTCCTGATAATTACATACAACCCGAATCAACGCCCAGCGTAGCTTATCATAACTCTGGAGAACTAAGGGCGTATTATGGAGTACCCAAAGAAGGAGACCTTAGTAATGAAATGGCTCTTAAAATGCTTCACGGCTACTATGCATGCGTAAGCTATGTAGATGCTCAAATAGGACGTGTTTTAGACGAGTTAAAAAATCTTGGGCTAGACAAAAATACCATAATTGTTCTCTGGGGCGACCACGGTTATAATTTAGGAGACCACAAAATGTGGTGTAAACACAGTACATTTTCTTCTTCCATGCGCACACCATTGGTAGTTAAAGTTCCAGGCCTAACGAAAGGTGAAATTACCCAGGAAATAACCGAATATATAGATATTTATCCCACGCTTTGCGAATTGGCAGGGATTAAAAATCCTTCACATGTAGAAGGCGAGAGTTTTGTATCCTTATTAAAAAGTGAAAAAAGAAATAAAAATTATGCTATCTCAAAATACAATAATGCCGTTGCACTTATTACGGATGAGTATGTGTATTCTGAATGGACAAAAGATGATGGTATCCCTTATGCTCGGATGCTATTTGATGCTAAAAACGACCCTTTAGAATTGTATAATTTAGCAGAAAAAGAGGACTATCAAGAGATTGTAAATACCCTTTCAAAACAATTGCATGCTAATTGGGGAAACAATTTTTTAGAGCCTTTATCAAAATCACAAACTAAGAATTAATGCATATTAAACTAACAATTATTAAAAAATACTAAAAATGAAATATTTATATTTATGTGCGGTAGCAAGCCTACTATTTTCATGTTCAACTAAAAAAAAGGAAGTTGCTAAGAACGAGCTTATTCTAGAAAAAACAATACAGCCAGAAAAATCAAAGCCTAACATTTTATTCATCGCTGTGGATGATTTAAAGCCAGAACTTAATTTTTACGGTGCTACACACATTATATCACCTAATCTTGATCAATTGGCTTCACAGAGTATGGCCTTTGAAAGATCATATTGTA
>JANQTG010000090.1 GCA_030731855.1 Cellulophaga sp.
GTACTGTTTCCTGACTTGGTTTTTGCATTAAGGAAATAGCTTTTGTAACCATAGTGGGTCCGTTAAACGCAAGAAATAGCCCAAGAATTAAAATGATGCTATCAGGCACTTTTCTAAAAAGCACTAATGCAAGACCGAATACCGCATAGACGGTTAAAAAATCACCTCTATAATGAACATGGTGAATGAACCCAATGAGGAATAAAAGCACTAATCTCCAGATGAATTTTAAGGAACTTGAGCCTTTTTTCTGGTCTAATATTAAGTAGAAACTAAGCCCAAATAGCATGGAGAATATGGCATAAAATTTCCCTATGAATAGGTTTTGAATGACAATTTGCGAAAAGCTATCAATGGGATATAGCATATTAAACCCCACATATTGAGGTGGTGTCATACTGGCCAAATAGCCTTCAAACATGTGGGTCATTATAATGCCAAATAGTGCAACCCCTCGCAATGCGTCTATCTGTTCGATTCGTTTTGTGGTTATTTTTTGCATTATTTTAAGTTGTTGTTTTTTTGTTTCGAGTTTAAAGTTTCTTTTCTTTTTTCTTGTTTTTCTATTTGCTATTTTTCCTAAAGTAATATATATCTCATAATCTTTATTTTTTACGCTCAATGGTAGCCAATTTGTACTGCTATCACTATGGCAATAGCACCGATTCCTAACATGAGTAAAACAGGTTTAATGATAAATTGTATCCAATTTTTGTAGTTAATACCTGCTAAAGCAATCACGGCCATGGTCGCACCATTGGTAGGTACAATTAAATCCATCATAATAGCACCATATTGATAGGCAAGTACACAAACTTGTCGTGATAAGCCAATTAAATCTGCCAAGGGACTTAGAATTGGCATGGTTAAAATGGCATGTCCAGAGGTACTTGGCATTGGAAAATGGATAATGGAATGAGACACCATCATCAAGACTGCCGATAGTGTTGGTGGAAGATTTTCTAAAGGCCTAAATAATCCATAAACGATAGAATCGATTACCATCCCATCCTTTAAAATAACGGAAACCCCATTTGCCAAGCCAATGATTAAGGCAGCAAACACCATTTCTTTAAAACCGTCGATATAAATTTCTGTGGTTTTATTAAAACTAAAACCTGCAATGGTTCCACAGACCAAACCTAAAATAAAAAAGCAGGCAGACATTTCATTAAATCCCCAATCTAGCGCAATTAAACCATAGGTAACACCTGCAAAGGTTAGTGCTAATAAGCTTAGAATTAATTTATTTCTAAATGAAAAATGTTCTTTTTCAACAGTCAAGGCTGACTTTTCAATCCGATTTTTACGACTATATTGAAGGACGTACAGCATCCAAGCGATAGACGCGATTAACAGGACAACCAACCTAAACTCATAGCCCGATAGGAGTTCTACACCAGCTTCTTTTTGTGCAATGACCACACCAAATGGATTAAAGGGACTAAAAGAAGCACCGACGATGGCACCGCCGAGACTTGCAGCCACAATGGTTTTTGCGTTGTACCCAATACTGCGTCCAAATAACAGCAATATGGGCGTCATGGCAATGACTTCTTCTTGTAAAGCAATAGTAAAGCCGGCAGTTATAAATAGTAACGTAATAATGACTAATGCTAAAGACTCTTTTCCTGCTAATATTTTAATGAGTTGATTAAGGCCTTGATTGAGCGCACCTGTTTTTTCGATGAGGTAAAAACAGCCACCAAGTAGGAGTATCAAAACAACGAGGTCCGCTCGTCCTACGATGCCTTTTGGTATGGCTAGCAATAAATCGAAAGCCTTAAGATGTGGTTCGTCTTTTTGTTGATAGGAATTTGGCACTACAGTTGTTGTCTCTGTCGTTTCGTCAAAAGCACGTTCATAACTCCCTTGTGGAATTATAAATGTGCTTAGCCAAGAGATTAATATCACTAAAAGAATAATGACGATGGCGTTTGGAAATTTTTTCATTTTATAGTGATTGATGATAACATTAGCTCAACTTCTTCAACAAATAAGAAAAAGAAAATGTGTTTGATTTTGTGCTTTGTGCATTATTCTATTTCCTTTTTAAGGATGTAATAATTATATATTTTATCTGCCCGATACTCGTTATTTTTTATGGTGATTTTATCGTTTCCGTCCATCCACGTGTTGTTGCCGACATATACTTTTAAAGTGTCTATTTTTTCTTCGCCTTTAACCTGTCTAGTAATACCGTTTTTGATAGACTTAATTTCTATAGATTGTTTGCCATCTGAATCTTTACCACCTCTTGTTTGCCCAGTGTAAGTGCCTTGGATGGCGTTAGCATCAAAATCCAACTGACCTTGTACATACTCCTTTTTGTCTAGCAATTTCCAAGCTATTTCATATCCAAAAAACCGTCCTGTTTTTTTTGGCCCAATGGTGTTTATTAAAGTTATGATGTATAAATCATCATCAGGATAATATTGAACAAAAGATGAGAATCCAGCAATGGCGCCTCCATGAGAAATTTCTTTATGTCCGTAATTTGAGAAATTGGCTAATGCTTTGGCATAACTTACAGGTGTACCATCATTTAATTGGCCTGGTGTAATCATAGATTGATACATCGATTCTGAAAGTACTTTTCCAGAATGTAAAGCTTGCGTCCAAGTGAGTAAATCTTCAGTGCTACTTTCAAGCGAACCTGCTGAATAAGGAATGAAATAATTCAAATATGTCATTTGCTGAAGACCCTCAGGGTGATAATTATAGCCGTTGACTTTATTTTTAACTACTTTGGTGTTAGAACCAAAAGACGTGCTATTCATTTTTAACGGTTCAAAAAAAGCCACTTCTAAATAATCTTCATAGGTCTGTCCTGTTACTTTTTCAATAATTAAACCTAGGAAAACAAAAGCGACATTGTTGTAGATTAATGCCTCTCCTGGCTCGTGCAAAAATTCTTTTGATTCTGCCAATTGCACTGTCAGCTTATGGGGAAATTCATCGAAAGTCATTTGAGTAAACTCATCCTTACCATCAGGAGCTTGTCCAATACCAGAAGTATGGTCAAGTAATTGAGCAATAGTGATTTTTCGTCCTTTGGTATCAAAATCGAGATATTTTGTAAAGTCGGCATCTAAAGAAAGTTTTCCGTCTTCGACTAATTTTAATATGGCTGCAGCAGTGAATTGTTTGGTGACCGAACCAATATCAAAAATACCATTACGCGGCATAGGTGTACCTAATTCCAAGCTTGCATATCCATAAGATTTATTCAAAAGCATTTGTTCTTTTTGAAATACTAAGATTGTACCTCCCGCGATTTGAGCACTATCAATGCTTGTTTGAAATAAGGAATCTGTATAGACTTCTAAGTCAGATACCGTTGTTATTGACGCCGTATTTTCATTTTTACAGCTTAACATCAGTAACGCGGCAAAAATGAGTAGCATTATTGTGTTTTTCATCAGTTATTTGTTATTAATAAAATTTATAATTTCGCGGTTAATAGTATCTCGATAAGCCCCAGCAAAAGCAAAATGATCTTTTCCTTTCATTTGAAAAAGTGTTGCATTTGGAATTCTTTTGGTAGCATTTTGGGCAAAAGAGAAAGGAACATTGTCATCTTTATCTCCATGTAATAAGATGGTTGGGACTTTTATTTTTTCTAAAGGAAAGTCTTGTAGAGTATTAAATTGATTGACGTCATTTACATAACCATCATTACTCAATTCGCGCGGAAACATACCTTTTTTCATGTACTCTTTCATTACTTGTTTTAGTTCATCATCTACTTGTGTTAAAGCAATTTGTATTCCTAACCAAGTCCCAAATTCTGTCGCAAAGAATGAATTCACTAATCCTTTTTCGTTATTTTCTTCAATTTTTTCAGAAACAGCTGCTCTAAGAATAAGTCCATCCGTACGTTCTGGATAATCTAAAGCAAACTGTATGCTTGAAGGACCGCCACCCGATATTCCATTGATATAAACGGAATTTATATGGAGTGTATCTAATAAACTTTTAAAAAGTGCAGCTTGTTCCTTTGGTGATTTTCCTGATGCTAAAGGTGTTTTATAATACCCTGGTCTTGAAACGGTTAAAACAGAAAAACCGTTGTCAACAAATGGTTTGCTTTCATCAATATGAACGCTTCCTGGCGAACCATGTACCATAAGCATGTACGTATTGGAATTCCCATTTAAAGTATATTCTATAGGTCCTTTGACCGTATTTAGTATAAGCGAATTTTTAGGTAAATCATTAACCGCCTCTTTTTTGTAAAAATAAAAGGCAACCCATAAGCCCAAAATCAGTAGGAATAGTAAGCTAACTAAGCTCAGCAAAATTCTTTTACTCCATTTTATAATTTTTTTCATGTTATTTAATTAAGTATGATTTATTTTTCTTCCACAAAAGATGGGGGAGGTGGTGAATTTTTCGACCAAGTTCCTTGCCAATTTTCGTATTTCCATGTGTTGTTGTGTTTCACAAAATGAGACCTACTTTAATTCCCTCCTTCTTTAATCCACGTCCTCACCCGCTGTTCTAAAACTGCCAATGGCATATCACCAGCATCTAAAATAATGTTGTGAAACGCTTTGATATTAAAGTCATTACCCAAGGTTTTTTCGGCTTCTTTTCTAAGATTTAGAATGGTAAGTTGCCCTATTTTATAGGAGAGTGCCTGTGCTGGCATGACCATGTAGCGTTCTATTTCAGCAATCACACTGGCTTCCGACTGAGCTTCATTTTCAAGTGAATAGGCTATGGCTTCCTCGCGAGTCCAGCCTTTAGAATGTATTCCAGTATCTACAACCAATCGTATTGCTCGGTGCATTTCCGCACTCAACATACCAAAATATTGATAGGGGTCATCGTATAATCCCAATTCTTTTCCCAGCGATTCAGAATACAAACCCCAGCCTTCTACATAAGCACCAGAATAGGTAAACTTTCTAAATGCGGGAATACTATCGTTTTCTGTCGTAAGCATTATTTGATAGTG
>JANQTG010000091.1:0-7748 GCA_030731855.1 Cellulophaga sp.
ATGTTTTTTATGACAACGCTGTTAAAAGCCTTTAGGCCACAATTAAAGTCGTTTAAGCTTACCCCGCTTGTTTTCCGAGCTGCCCAATTAAATAGTTTTGAGGGTAAATTTTTACTGACAATAGAATCGTAGCGCTTTTTTTTCCAGCCAGAAACAAGATCGTACTTTTCTTCTTTAATCAATCGGTATAATTCAGGAATTTCATCAGGATTATCTTGTAAATCAGCATCCATAGTAATCACTACATCGCCATGAGCAGCTTTAAAGCCAGCATGTAAGGCTTGCGATTTCCCAAAATTACGTAAAAAACGAATGCCTTTTACATGTGAATTTAGTAACGAAATTTCCGTTATTTTTTGCCAAGAAGCATCTGTACTGCCATCGTCTATAAATAGTATTTCATAAGAAAATTGGTTTGCTTCCATCACGGAAACAATCCATTGATGAAGTTCATTTAAAGACTCTTCTTCGTTTAGTAAGGGTATTACAATGGATAAATTCATGCACAACTTCTGAAAATCTTTTCAAAAGTACAATTTTGAGTTTAATAAGCCGACTTTTCTTTTTTCATAATTAATCCAGCTACAAGTCCTATTATCAATCCAAATATAGTAAATAAGATCACCATAGAAGGATACCAAACCCAAGCAAACTTTTTTTGCATCGCAACGCCCTGATCCATTTGTTCTAAGGTTAAAGAAGGATTGGCCTCCATTGCTTTTATTTTTTGAATTTCAAACATATTGTCTAAAAATTCTGGCTCAATGTAAGTTGCAAAGATGTAGGAATATATTACCATAATAAGGCTGCCGATAAAAGCAACACCAACACCGATTTTAATTCCTTGTTTTAAACTTAAACTACCAATATTAGCCTTTTTAAATTGATAAATACCTAAAATAATTGCGGCAACTAATAAACCATATTGGATGCTTTGAACCATAGCACCACTTTCGTATTGCATATCAGCTGAGTACAGCATTAGGCTAAATATGATAATAAATAATCCAAAAAGTACACCAAAAGTTAAAAAGAATTTTCTTGTTGTAAGTGCTGATTCTTCCATTTTAAACTGATTATTAGGTTGATAGATATCTTATTAGAAGCAATTTATGTAAAAATGTTACGTCATATTCTTTTATCTATCTAAAAGTTTCCTTAGTTTTTAAAATCATTCCGGTGATAAAAGAAGTCATGAAACCAATAGCAGCATTAAAAAGTAATATAATTGGGTAAGTAATCCAAGAAAGTTCTAGTTGTGACGCTACTTTACTATTTAGCTGGTCTTGTGTTATTTCAGGAAATTGTTTTTGTAAATCATTTCGGTTATTGGCAGCAGTTACTTCCCAATAATCACTAACAATAAAGTTACTTAATATATAGGTAAATACAATAATTACTATTGAAGCTACTAATGCCGTTATAATACCAACGCCCAAAGCTTCGCTTACGCTTAATGAATTGTTGTTTTGTTTTTTAAAAGTTGCTATCGTTAAACTTATAGGAATAATAAGAACAAGTAAACCTATAAATGCTTTTATGATAGATCTATCATACAATAAACCCAATGCTACTGTAATACTAATATAAGCGATAAAGACCAAACCCGTTACTAATCCGTAATTAGCTCCAAATTTTAAAATTCTAGTCTGTTCAGGTTTCATTGTTAATTTTTTTAATTTAAGATTACCTATTTCTCAAAATACTACCCACAATAAAAGAAATTAAAATACCCAATAAAGAAAATTTAAGGATACTTGTGAAAATACTGAATATGGCGCTGGTCGTTTGAATATTTTCTTCGCCAGTCATCATTTTTTCAACATCACCAGTTTTGTCGTAAAACTGAGCGAATTCTAAAGCGGTATTTTTCTGAAAATTAGGGTCTATATACGTGTCATATAAAAAAGATTGTAGGGCAAATAAAGTACCTACAACAACCATAAACATTACTCCTGTGACCAAAGCTTCACTGAGCGATAGTAATTTTTCATTATTTTCTTTATACTTTTTTATAAGGTAGACGATGATGATAATTTCAAAAATTGGGACAATAAAAAAAGAAGAATAATAAGGTATAGCGCTAGTCTCTACTAATTTAAGTGTTACATCTAACAAAGCTCTTAAAAGTCCAAAACCAAGAGCAATGGGGAATACTAAATTTTTTATAGTTGTTGAAGTCGTTGTTTTCAATTTTGTGAAATTATGTACTTGCGGCGCAAAAATAATCTTTATTATTTTGTTTAGATATAAGGTTTAGCATATTTGCATTATTTTTTATCATTATCTGTTGTTATATTCGGAAAATATCTTAAATTTGCACCTCGAAAAATACAAGTTATAAAGTAATAATACCCATGAGAAAAGAGATACACCCACAGAATTATAGATTAGTTGCTTTTAAAGACATGTCTAACGAAGATGTTTTTTTAACAAAATCTACTGCTGATACGAAAGAAACTTTAGAGGTTGATGGTGTTGAGTATCCATTAATTAAATTGGAAATTTCAAGAACATCACACCCATTCTATACTGGTAAAGCTAAATTAGTAGATACCGCTGGGCGTATTGATAAGTTCAAAAATAAATACGATAAATTCAAGAAGTAATTTACTTCTTTATTTTATATTAGTTATAAAAAAGTCACGTTCCGATGAATATCGAAACGTGACTTTTTTAATTTTTACATAAATGCTAATCCAATGAACTATATACTTTTTGATGGTACGGTGCGTAATGCACTTTTGCCTTTTACGTTTACAAGACCCGTGGCTGAGATTCGCGTTGGGATATTTACAATTCGTGAAAAGTGGGAAAATTATTTAAAAAGCACCACAACCACGATTACCGAAGAATACCTTTCGGTGAAGTATCCTATGGTTGAAATGGAAGAAAATGTAATGATTAATGCCTCTTTTTTACCTAATCAAGAATTAATTGATTTAGTAATTGATTTAAAAGAAAATCAGGCTATTTTTTATGGAGAAGATGTTATTGCATTCTTTTCGACAGAAACACAAGATGAAATAGATTTCGACAAATACGAAGCTATAGAATTTCAAGGAGAGGTATTACAAATAGCGCATACGTGGGATATTTTCTCAAAAAATGAAGCGGCACTTAAAGCCGATTTCGATTTTATTACCGAAGGCAGAAAAAGTCAACCTATTTCAAAAACAAATACCGTAATTAATGCGGAAAATATTTTTTTAGAAAAAGGGGCAAAAGTAGAGTGCAGTATTTTAAATGCAAGTAGTGGTCCTATTTACATTGGTGCTGATTCAGAAGTTATGGAAGGTTGTATGATTAGAGGTGCTTTTGCACTTTGTGACCATGCTATGGTAAAAATGGGTGCTAAAATTTACGGAGCAACCACCATTGGACCGCAATGTAGAGTTGGTGGAGAGGTAAATAATTCTATTTTATTTGGTTATTCTAACAAAGGGCATGACGGATTTTTAGGAAATTCAGTACTTGGAGAATGGTGTAACCTTGGTGCGGACACTAACAATTCTAATCTAAAAAACAATTATGACGAGGTTAAGCTTTGGAGCTATGAAACAGAAAATTTTGCTAAAACAGGACTTCAGTTTTGTGGTTTAATGATGGGTGATCATAGTAAATCGGCTATAAATACCATGTTTAATACAGGTACTATTGTTGGTGTAAGTGCAAATATTTTTAGTAGTGGTTTTCCTAGAAATTTTGTTCCAAGTTATAGTTGGGGTGGCGCCAACGGCTTTACAACATACCTTACTAAAAAGGCTTTTGAAACCGCAAAAATTATGATGTCTCGACGTGGAATTGAATTTGATGAAATAGAGGAGGCAATTTTAACTCACGTCTTTGAAGAGACTAAAAAGTGGAGGAACTACTAGGCAATTAATAATTAATAATTGAAAATGGAAAATGAAAAGTTGAAAAAATAATTAGTTCAATGGAGGGTAGTTGGTAGATTTTATTTCATTTCTCTTTTTTCTGATCTTTTTTCTCTTTTCTAAATCATTACCTTTCTAAGCCAAGCCTTATCTTTGCACTAAAGCAATAAATAGTACGTAAATTCAAATACTAGTACCTTGAAAAAGAAAGTCGCATTTTATACTTTAGGTTGTAAATTAAATTTTTCAGAAACGTCAACGATAGCTAGAGGTTTTGAAGAAGAGGGTTTTGACCGTGTTGACTTTTCAGAAGTTGCCGATATGTATGTGATAAATACCTGTTCGGTCACTGAAAATGCAGATAAACGTTTCAAAAGTATTGTAAAACAAGCTCAAAAAGTGAATCCCAATGCTTTTGTGGCGGCCATTGGTTGTTATGCACAACTAAAACCTGAAGAATTGGCAGCAGTAGATGGCGTAGATTTAGTGTTAGGAGCTACCGAAAAATTTAAGATTACCGATTACATTAACGATCTATCAAAAAACGATTTTGGTACTATTCACTCTTGTGAAATAGAGGAAGCTGATTTTTATGTGGGTAGCTACGCAATTGGCGATAGAACCCGTGCTTTTTTGAAGGTGCAAGATGGTTGTGATTATAAATGTACTTACTGTACCATTCCTTTAGCACGCGGGATTTCGAGAAGCGATACTTTAGAAAATGTACTTAAAAATGCTGCTGAGATCGCATCTAAAGATATTAAAGAAATTGTTTTAACAGGTGTCAATATTGGCGATTATGGGAAAGGTGAGTTCGGTAATAAAAAACATGAACATACTTTTTATGATTTAGTAGAAGCGTTAGATACAATAAAAGGCATTCACAGATTGCGTATTTCTTCTATTGAACCTAATCTGTTAAAAAATAAGACCATCGATTTTGTGGCGAATAGCAATTCGTTTGTGCCACATTTTCATATTCCCTTGCAGAGTGGAAGCGACGAAATTCTTAAGTTAATGCGCAGACGCTATTTAAGTGGTTTGTATGTTGATCGAGTGGCAAGAATCAAAGAAGTAATGCCCGATGCCTGTATTGGTGTAGATGTTATTGTTGGTTTTCCTGGCGAAACAGATGAACTATTTTTAGAAACCTATCACTTTTTAAACGAGTTACCTATTTCTTATTTACATGTTTTTACCTATTCAGAACGTGATAATACGGTTGCGGTAAATATGGAAAATGTAGTGCCTAAAAAAGTACGTAATAAACGCAGTAAAATGTTACGGAGTTTGTCCGTTAAAAAAAGAAGAGCTTTTTACGAAAGTCAGTTAGGTACCATAAGAACAGTTTTGTTTGAAGATGAAAATAAAGAAGGGTACATTCAAGGCTTTACTGAAAACTATGTAAAAGTAAAAGCTGCATGGAATCCTGAATTGGTGAATCAACTCAAAAAAGTAGAACTTACTAAAATCGATGAAGACGGCTTAGTTCGTTTTGAGTTTGTAGAAGTTCACGTTGAAGCATAAAAAAACCTCTCGAACAGAGAGGTTAAATTTAACATGTATGCTTTTTTTAAATACGAATTCCTACTGGAAGCATATCTTTATACTTTCTATTTTTTCTTAAAAATCCTGCTATTTGAGGACTTGTAGGCACCACACGAAGGTTTTTTTCTTGAATATCATCAAGAACTGCTTCTAAAAATGCTTCTTTGAAGCCTTCTGTAGTTACTTCTTCAGGGATAATTAATTTGGTTAAGAAAATTTTACGTTCTTGTGAAGAATATTCAATCTTTGCTAAATGACCATCAACAGTAGTTTCATATTGACGCAAAAAACTATTGTCCTTAATTTGTACTTCATTCATATAGTTTTCGATTTAATTAGGTTTTTTTTAAAACCAATACAAGTTCTCGATTGTAAAGGCTAAGGCTGTAATCTATACATTTTCTAAACTAGAAAAAATAAGCACGTAAAAGTACTAAAATAATCCCTAAGTTCCTAGCTTTGTGTTTGTTTACTTTAAACTGATAACTTTGAAAATACCTATTTATTTAATGCCTGGTATGGCGGCATCGCCCTTAATTTTTGAACACATCAAATTAGATCCTACTATTTTTGATGTGCATAAACTAAACTGGATTATGCCAGTCAAAAATGAAAGTTTAGAAAATTACGCTAAGAAGATGTGCGCAACAATCACCCATAAAAATCCTGTTTTAATTGGGGTTTCTTTCGGAGGTATGTTAGTTCAAGAAATGGCGAAACATATTGCTACTCGAAAAGTAATTATTATTTCGAGTGTAAAATCCTCAAAAGAGTTACCAAAACGAATGCAATTTGCACGCTACACTAAAATTCATAAGTTGTTGCCAACTGGCCTGGTGAATAATGTAGAATTATTGGCAAAATATGCCTTTGGCGAAACAGTAACAAAACGTTTGGCGCTTTATGAAATGTACCTTTCTATACGAGATAAAGATTATATAGATTGGTCTATAGATAATATCGTAAACTGGAAAGAAAGTACATTAATACCAAATTTAGTGCATATTCAAGGGGATAAAGATGCGGTTTTTCCTGTGGCCAACATAAATAATTGTATTGTGGTTAAAAATGGCACACATACCATGATTATTCATCGTTATAAATGGTTTAACGAACACCTTCCTGCACTAATTTTAGGAAATAAGAGTTCTGTATAAGACACTTCGTTAAACTTTTTAATTTTAAGCGAAATTAATTACAATCAGTTCAATATCTTTGAGCTATAAAACACAATAACTATGAAATTTTTAAAAAATATATTAATGGCATTAGGAGTAGTACTTGTTGGAAGTACACTAATTTTTGCTGTGCAGAATGTAACGGATGAAAATGGCCCTTCAAATAATGAGTTAGAAAGTGAAATTGACACTAAAAATGTAAGTCCCGCTTATAAAATTAGTGCGATTGATATTCCTGAAGATTTAAATTTTGCAGGAGAAAAAGTCCCTTTTGATGATCCTGAAATTATGGAACGTGTAGATCGTGAGTTTTTAGTCAATACGTATTGGCAATCTAACGCACTTTTATTAATGAAAAGAGCACATAAATACTTTCCAATTATTGAGCCCATTTTAGCAAAAAACGGAATTCCTGATGATTTTAAATATTTAGCGGTTGCTGAAAGTGGTTTAGAAAACTTAGTATCGCCAGCAGGTGCTTCTGGTTTTTGGCAAATTATGAAAACTACAGGGAAAGAATACGGACTTGAAATTAACGAAAATATCGATGAGCGTTACCATGTGGTAAAATCCACGGAAGTTGCTTGTGATTATTTAAAAAAATCGAAAGCTAAATTTGGTAACTGGACTTTAGCTGCCGCGTCTTATAATGCAGGGGCTTACGGGATTCAAAAAAACCTTACAGCGCAAGATGTAAATGCGTATTACGATTTGTTATTAGGGCAAGAAACTGGTCGTTACATTTTTAGAATATTAGCGATTAAAGAAATATTATCACACCCAGAAAAATATGGTTTTGATGTAAATAAAGACGATATGTACACTAAAGTACCAACCTATACCATAGAATTAGATGTTCCAGTGACAAATTTCGCGGCATTTGCTAAGCAATATGAAATTAACTATAAGATTTTAAAGCGTCACAATCCGTGGTTAAGAGAGCCACACTTAAATAATAATTCAAGAAAAAAATATACGCTCGAAATTCCTGAAAAAGGTTACTATAAAGTGGCAAATTAGGAGTTAAGTTTTTTAATATTTAAACTTCGGCTACGCTTAGTGTAAGAGTTTCAAGTTTGACAAAATTGTTGAATTTGAAACTTTTTTTTATTTAATTAGTTGTTGGTTGTTGGTTGTTGGTTGT
>JANQTG010000091.1:7848-12487 GCA_030731855.1 Cellulophaga sp.
GGTTGGTTGTTTGTCCATTCATGTATATGGTTGACACTATATCCAATCTTTAAACTTCTTGTTAATGACATTCGTCTTTAGGCCGTTTACCATAAACTCCTAAACTTATAAACTTGTTGAATTAGTTGTTCGTTGTTGGGTTTTTTGTCTTAGGTTGTGGATTTAGTGTATTATTACATTACCCACATTGCTACATTAAACAATTGGGACATTAAAGAATTAAATCTTCTTCATCTGCTCTTTCATCATTTTTATCTGATCCGTAAGCATGTTTTGTTTGTCTAATTTTTTAGCTTCGGCTAAAAGCATGGTAGCCTCACGTTTTCTGCGCTTCTGCATAGCGATACCTGCTAAGCTAAGTTTTGCCATAGCCACATCATAATCCATCGTTAAACCAAGCTTTAAGGCTTTTTTGAAGTATTTTTCAGCGGTAGTTAAATTAGTTTGTGAAAAAATGATGCCGTGCAAATAATTAAAATATCCCTGTTGTTTAACA
Source organism: Cellulophaga sp. (assembly GCA_030731855.1). GTDB lineage: Bacteria > Bacteroidota > Bacteroidia > Flavobacteriales > Flavobacteriaceae > Cellulophaga. The sequence goes on from JANQTG010000091.1 coordinate 8,345, forward strand.
GTAAGCGATGCTTCTGGGTTTTTTATTTTAGAAAGCCATTTTTGAGTACCTGCTAAATCTTGCTTTCGCATTCTTAAAAAGGCGAGTAGTATAATTTCGTTTCGGTAATATAGAAAAATAAATATTCCTGAAAGAAGAATTAAAGAAATACCATTTAAAATATTGCCCTCAATAAACTGATAAATGGCATAAGCAATAATTAATCCGGCGAGTATTAATTTAAAAATCTTGTTAAACATGGTCTTTGTATATTTGTATTGAGGTTAATTTAGTTCCTTAAAATTTTAGTTTTGCAAAAGTAATAAAAACAAACTTAAATATTTTTTAAAATAGACTTGTGAAAGCAAAAACTCTTTGTATATTTGCGCCCAGATTTTGCGGACAGAACCGCGGTTTTGAAAACATTAAAAAGTATTAGAAAATGCCCGGACAAAAAAGAACATACCAGCCATCAAAGCGTAAAAGAAGAAACAAACATGGTTTCAGAGAACGCATGGCGTCTGTAAATGGAAGAAAAGTTATTGCTAGAAGAAGAGCAAAAGGAAGAAAGAAGTTAACTGTATCTTCAGAGACAAGACATAAAAAATAAATGATTGAATTGATTTTCAAAATATTAGGTGTTACTTTTTTTAAAGTAACACCTTTTTTTTTGTCTATTTTTAAATAAATTACGAAACACTCTATAAAATTAGTACAATGCCGAAGAAAAAAAGTATCAAATCTGTTTTAATTATTGGGTCCGGACCTATTGTTATAGGTCAAGCTTGCGAGTTTGATTATGCGGGTTCTCAGTCACTTCGCTCGTTACGGGAAGATGGTATCGAAACTATTTTAATTAATAGTAACCCTGCGACTATTATGACCGATCCGAGTATGGCAGATCACATTTATTTAAAGCCATTAAACACAAAATCGATTATTGAGATTTTAAAAAAACACCCGAATATCGATGCTGTTTTGCCAACTATGGGCGGACAAACAGCTTTGAATTTATGTATTGAAGCAGATGAAAAAGGTATTTGGAAAGATTTTGGGGTAGAATTAATTGGTGTGGATATCGATGCGATTAATATTACTGAGGATCGTGAAAAATTTCGTGAATTAATGCTTAAAATTGGTGTTGGCATGGCACCACAAGCAACAGCAACGTCTTTCTTAAAAGGAAAAGAAATCGCCCAAGAATTCGGTTTTCCTTTAGTCATTAGAGCTTCCTACACTTTAGGTGGCGCAGGAGCATCTATCGTATATAAAGCAGAAGATTTTGATGAATTATTAAGTCGTGGGTTAGAAATTTCACCCATTCACGAGGTAATGATTGATAAGGCCTTAATGGGCTGGAAAGAGTACGAATTAGAGTTGTTACGCGATAAAAACGACAATGTAGTAATTATTTGTGCGATAGAAAATATGGATCCGATGGGCATCCATACGGGCGACTCCATAACGGTTGCACCGGCCATGACTTTATCAGATAAAACCTATCAGCGTATGCGAGATATGGCGATCCACATGATGCGTAGTATCGGCGATTTTGCTGGTGGTTGTAATGTGCAGTTTGCGGTAAGTCCTGATGAAAAAGAAGATATTATTGCCATTGAAATCAACCCACGAGTTTCACGTTCGTCGGCATTGGCTTCAAAAGCCACTGGCTATCCTATTGCTAAAATTGCCACAAAATTAGCGATTGGCTACCATTTAGATGAACTTCAAAATCAGATTACAAAATCGACTTCAGCTTTATTTGAACCCACTTTAGATTATGTAATCGTTAAAATACCACGTTGGAATTTTGATAAGTTCGAAGGTTCTGATCGTACTTTAGGCTTGCAAATGAAGTCGGTTGGTGAGGTAATGGGTATAGGGCGTTCGTTCCAAGAAGCTTTACATAAAGCAACGCAATCACTTGAAATTAAGAGAAATGGACTAGGAGCCGACGGTAAGGGTTTAAAAGATTACGATAAAATTATCAGTAAATTAACCATCCCAAGTTGGGATCGGGTCTTTATTATTTATGATGCGATTCAATTAGGGATTCCTATAAGTAGAATTCACGAAATCACTAAGATTGATATGTGGTTCTTAAAGCAATACGAAGAGCTGCATAAATTAGAAAAAGAAATTGAAACCTATACGATTGAAACCTTACCGAGAGATATTTTACTAGAAGCGAAGCAAAAAGGTTTTGCAGACCGCCAAATAGCGCACATGCTCGATTGTTACGAAAGTGAAGTGCACAAGAGAAGAACAGATCTTAATATCAACCGTGTTTTTAAATTAGTAGATACTTGTGCGGCAGAATTTAAAGCAATGACACCGTATTACTATTCCACTTTTGAAGAAGAAATTGAAACTGCGGACGGAAAACGCTACGTTGCAAATGATAGTATCGTTACCGATAAAAAGAAAATAGTGGTCTTAGGTTCAGGACCCAACCGAATAGGGCAGGGGATTGAGTTCGATTATTGCTGTGTTCACGGGGTTTTAGCTGCGGCAGAATGTGGGTACGAAACTATTATGATTAATTGTAACCCTGAAACCGTTTCTACCGATTTTGATACGGCGGATAAATTATACTTTGAGCCTGTTTTCTGGGAACATATTTATGATATAATTTTGCATGAAAAGCCAGAAGGTGTTATTGTGCAATTAGGTGGACAAACGGCCTTAAAATTAGCAGAAAAGTTAGATAAATATGGTATTAAAATCATCGGAACTAGCTTTAAAGCTTTGGATTTAGCAGAAGACAGAGGTAGTTTCTCTAAAATGTTACAAGAAAATAATATTCCTTTTCCAGAATTTGGGGTAGCCGAAACCGCAGAAGAAGCCTTAGCGCTGTCTGACAAGTTAGATTTTCCATTATTAATTAGACCTTCCTACGTTTTAGGTGGTCAAGGGATGAAAATTGTCATCAATAAAAAGGAATTAGAAGAGCATGTGATTGATTTATTAAAATCGATTCCGGGTAATAAATTACTCTTAGATCATTACTTAGATGGTGCCATTGAAGCAGAAGCCGATGCTATTTGTGACGGAGAAGATGTCTATATTATTGGCATCATGGAACACATTGAGCCTTGTGGCATTCACTCAGGCGATTCTAACGCTACGTTACCACCTTTTAATTTGGGTGAGTTTGTAATGCAGCAAATTAAAGATCACACTAGGAAAATTGCATTAGCCTTGAATACAGTGGGACTTATAAATGTTCAGTTTGCGATAAAAGACGATATTGTCTATATTATTGAGGCCAACCCAAGAGCTTCGCGTACCGTACCGTTTATTTCAAAAGCGTACAAAGAGCCGTATGTGAATTATGCGACCAAAGTGATGTTAGGACATAAAAAGGTGAAGGACTTTACCTTTAACCCGCAATTAGAAGGGTATGCGATTAAGCAACCCGTTTTCTCTTTCGAGAAATTCCATAATGTCAATAAAAACTTAGGGCCAGAAATGAAGAGTACTGGCGAAAGTATATTATTTATTGACAGCTTAAAAGACGATGAATTTTACAACTTATATGCACGTAGAAAAATGTATTTGAGCAAGTAAAAGAGAAACTTTAATAAGCATAAAAAAAATCCCCAATTGGGGATTTTTTGGTTTTCAATTGTTTGGTTTAAGATCAATTATGATGGAATGATGTACTTACTTTTCTTCTTTAGAGTAGGTGGTATTTGTCCACCTGATTTGAGCTCTTCCGCCCTTCACTCGGTAGGCACCATATCGTATGCCAGATTGTGTACCTCTTTCGGGCTCTGGAATATTCCAATTAAAGGCTGTACCGCCGATAATAGCATCGGCATAGTGTATTTTTTTGCTAGCATCATTCGGATCGGCTCTAAAACCAACTTCTAATTGAATATCTGTAGCTACATTTTTTTTAATATTGGTTAAGAAAATGATATCTCTACCCACGGCTCCTGATCCACCTCTAAAATTAATCTGTTCTCTAAAAATATCAAAAGATACTTGTACTTGGTTTCCATTAGCATCTGGGCCAAAAACGGGTTTGGCTAAATACAAACAAATGGCCGGATCGGCAGAACCACCACCTCCTGTATGCTGACCTTTTGCTTGCATAATATAAGTGCCATCATCACCATCGCGTGTAGCGTCACCAACCTCAAGAATACGTACTGTACC
>JANQTG010000091.1:12587-19010 GCA_030731855.1 Cellulophaga sp.
TATAGGCTCGTTGGGTTCTTCTACTATGTTTATGATTTCTTCTTCTACAGTTTCACTACTACTTCCGCAAGAAGTGAAAAATATAGCAGATGTGCATAGTATCAATACAAACTGAGAGGCATTAAGTAGGGTTTCTTTTTTCATCATTTTTTTTTTGCAACCCTAAAAATACGATGGATGAACGGTAAAACTATCCTGAACTATACTGGTTGTTTTTGTTTAAAAGGTAATAATTATTTTAATTTCAAAAAAGCTTAAAGGATTTGATTTTTTAATAACTGGTATTCTTTACCTATAAATTATGAAGCGCTGCAAAAAAAGAGTGCTAAAGGTAGTTTTGAAAACGACATAGTGAATTGAACTACTGGCGAAAAGTAAAAATACTTTATGTTTTTAACGGTAATAGCATATATGCCGTTTTAATGATTATTCATCATATTTAAACCCGCTCAATTCTTCCACAATTTTAGTTCTCGTTGCTCCGCTTGGTTCGGTTTTTAATTGTTGTTCAAGTTCAATAAACCTGTTTGCTTTGTCTAAAAATTGCCTTGTTTCAAGTTTTTCTCCCACCCAAACTGCGAAAGTCAAAAATTCTTCATCCTTTTTGTTGTACTGAAAGTGTTCTGTTATATTTTTAAATTCCCAACTGGAGCTTTCATTTTTGTCGAGATCTAAAAATTCTTTTCCTAGAAATTTATCCAATAAGTAGGTGTTTGAAAAAAATGTCTTGTGCAGTTTTTTTTCAGCTTCTTCTAATTTGTTATTTTTAAATAAAACGAAGGTCCACTCAAATAAAAATATAGGAAAACAACTGTCGTCGGGGAAATTCTTAGTAAACCAATTAAAGTATCTTAACGCGCCTTTATAATCCGAAATTTTAAGATATAATTCAGGAATCATATACCTAATTCCTTGTCCGTCATGATAATAACCACCCCAGTATTTTTTGTCTAAAGAAAGGGCTTTTTTGTATTTGACAATTTTGAGTTTAAGCCTATCTTTTTGTTTTTCGGTCATGGTTTTCGGGTAATGGGTTATTTTGGAGACAGTTGAAAGTTATTGTCTAAAACCGATGCCGAGATTTGAAGTTTTTGCTCCAATTCGGCAATCATGTCAACAGTTAAGCGTTTTTTTCGGTTAGGAAGTTGAGACATTCGACGATTTTTTTTGCATATTAAGACAGTAAACTTAACCCTAAAAATAACATATTAATCTATAAATAATTTTTTTCTTTGGATTGTATCTATACGGGCACGAGCGTGATGCTCGGGCTAGCTGGAATTTTTTGTTAAAGCAAGTCCGTGAATTCTAGTATTAATTCTTTGTTTTTTACAGATTAGCGCTAATGCAAGCTTATAACTTTAGTTATTTTCCAATTCCCGTTTTCATTGTGCCACATAATAATAAATTTACTGGGTATAGATTCGGCGTTAGGTTCTTGATTGTTGTAAAACTTATGGTACCCAATTTCAACTGCTCCATAGGTGTTTATAGCATAAACTTCAACACTACCATTTATTAAGGTTCTCGTTACTTTACCACAGATATTTTTTTCTGTTCCATCCATAATACCTTGCTTTGACGTCATTAATCCTCCTTTATCATGAAAAAACTCAATATTATCGGCGTAAATCATGGCCTGTTTTTCTAAATCACAAAGATTATAAGCATCAAAAAATTCTTTATCCTTGGCTAAAATAGTAGCATATAATTCTTTGTCTACTGGATTATATGGAATATTATCAATAGTCGTATTTGTTGAATTTTCAGGATTATATTGTGCCTTTTGGCCCGTTTCTATTTCTACAATCTCTCTGCCGTAATCGCCTAGATAGTCGATTAAAATTTTTTCAAAAACTTTGTACCCGTCATCTATGTTCGTAAAAATTAGAATTCCTTGTTTGGTTTTTGGAAATATGAATGCTATTGTTTGCACGCCCTTATCCGTGCCACCATGTGATAAGGCATAATTACCATGTTTAAAATCATATTTTTCAAAACCAAGTCCAAAATGTTTGCCATTTTTAGAGGCAACTTGATTGCTTTGCATTTCTTGGAAGACTTCATCAGAAAGATCCTTACCTGCCATAACACTGCTCAAAAATGTTCCATAATCTTTTATGGTGGTTAGCACATCATCCGCGGCATTTTCAGTTTGGGGTTTATAGGTTTTGTATGCATTCCCTTTTTTATCAAAACCTAAAGCCACCCTAGCTTCATCCGTATTTTTATCCCAAATATAATTGGTGTCGTGCATTTTTAATGGTTCAAAAATGAGTTCGGTCGCTAGTTCATTTAAGCTTTTTTTAAATTTGCTTATTAAAGCTCTTCTAAGGTATTCATAACCTTCACCTGAATATTGATATTGCGTTCCAGGGATAAACATAAATTCTAGTTTGCTATCTCTCCAATTAGGAAAGCCCGTTTGGTGACTTAAAACAAACCTTGTAGTAAGCAATTGATTTCTGGAGTCGTTTTTAATATCTGGATCTATCCAATAGTTGATTAAGGGTTCATCTAAATTCCATTTTCCTTGACTTACTAATTTTAAAGCAACAATAGCCGTTATTGGTTTTGTTAACGACGCCACATTAAATAGGGTGTTGTAAGGTGCTTTTTCATTTGGTTTAATATCGCCAAATACTTCAATTTTACTAAGTTTACCCTTATCAATTATGCCTAAGCCTAAAACCGGAATGTTATTTTCTTTGATCCATTTTTCCAGTTCGGGCTGGATGTTGTTTTGTGATAATAGCAGGAGTGAATTAAGTAGTAATAAGATAAGTAATAAGTAATTTTTCATTGTTTTCGATTGTTGATTGATGAACAAATGCAAAGCTACTTTCTATTGCTAAAAAACCATTGAAATTTACCTGACAATTACACGACAATTACTTGTCGCCTCTAAATTATGCTGAATTTTAATTTAAAATATAAGTTTTTGGTTTTGTCTAATGCAGCGGTATTTCTAAGTATCATAAAGACATTTAATAACAGTAATACTAACATAGATAGTGGCACGAACTGCTTGCTTAAGGGAAGTAAATTTCCTAAAAAAATAACCATTAAAACAATAACTGGAAATAGTAAAGTCCATAAGATTTGAAGCGATACAATCTGTTTGGTTATGGGGTTAACTTGTTTTTTCCAATGCATAATAATTAGAGGAACAAGAATACTTCCTAGCGGAATAAAAATAAGTGCTAAAGAGGATAAATTTATTAATTTAATCAAGAAAATATGCTCAATATTTTCAGCAGAATCAGTTTTAATAAATTTTTCTTTATCAATATCTAAGGCTTTCGCTAGTGCCTCTAAAGTATGCCCTTTTAGTTCTTTTCCAGCCTCAATACGCTGAATGGTTCTTACCGAAATATTAGATTTTTCAGAGAGTTGTTGCTGCGTTAGGTTGGCTTTTTCTCTAAACTTTAGAAGTTGGGACATTATAAATTCTTTTTTTCATCTTGCGAAGATAGCCTTAGTTCAGCCTATAAGCGTAACAAGTTTATTGTTAAGGACTTCAATTAGTTTATTGTAATTGAACTTTATTATTGGTCTGTAATTTGATAATTTTTCTACTTCATTTATGCTGTTTTTTGAGATTTTACTAAGGTCTATTTTCTTAAAAAAATCTTCTTATAACGCCTATTCTATTTTCTACGTTACCTTTGCTTTTTGATTTAAATGGTTTGGTAAAATAAGTTCTTACCATTAAATGTATTGATAATTTGATTCAAATTATGCGTTTTTAATCGCTCTAATCTTATATACCATCCCGCCAGAAAATATTTTATTCTTTAAATTGCCTTTGTAATAATGTAAATAATTCGGCTTGGTTAATTGGTTTCGACATATAATCATTACAACCTGCCTCAATTGCTTTTTCTTTTGTGCCTTCAAATGTAAATGCCGTCTGAGCAATAATAAATGATTTTTTGTTAAATTTACGTATCTCTTTTGTGGCATCATATCCATTCATAACAGGCATCTTTATATCCATTAATATTAAATCTATATCAGGATTGTTGTGACAAATTTGAATGGCTTCCAATCCATTTTCGGCATTTAAAATTTTCTTACTTACTTTTCCTAGTGTTTTACCTAATAGATATCTTGATATTTCATCATCGTCAACAATTAAGGTTTTTAACATTCTTAATGGCGTTTCTGCTTCTTGATTATTACTGTCACCTGTAGGTTCTTCTTCTGTCGTTTCAATATCATAAGGAAGTGTAAAATAAAAATTTGAACCTAAACCAATTTCGCTTTCTACCCATAATTTTCCTCCAAGCATTTCCACATAAGCTTTTGAAATTGCCAATCCCAAACCTGAACCTTGCAGGGCTTTTTTGTCAGCAATATCTGCCTGAACAAATCGTTCAAATATTGCACACTGCCTATTTTTAGCAATGCCAATACCCGTATCTTTTACGTAAAATTCAAGTTGTTTGCCCTTTTGCGTATAGCCTAATTCAATTGCACCTTTTTCAGTAAACTTAAGGGCATTTTTTACAAGATTTGTAAGAATAGCATATAATTTTTCTCGGTCGGTTGTAACGATTGCTTTATCTTTTGTAAATGAATTATTAACTGTTAGGTGAATCTTTTTTACTTCCGCCTCTGGTTTAAAAAAGGTATAGATATATGCTATTTGCTCATTAATATTGGTCACATTTAAATTAACATACATTAATCCCGCTTCTATTTTTGAAATGGCGATGATATCATTTATGATATGAAGCATACGTTTACCGCTAATTTGGATAATTTTAGTATATTCTTGCAGCTCCATCTCTGAAAGATTTTGCGTTTGGAGAAGATCTGCAAAACCAAGAATTCCATTCATTGGCGTACGGATTTCATGTGACATGTTAGCCAAAAACGCAGACTTTAAACGGTCGGATTCTTCGGCCTGTTCTTTGGCTTTTTTTAGTTCATATTCAATTAATTTACGGGCACTAATATCAACAGCGGTTAACAAGTATTTTTGTTCTGATGCAATAAAAATACCCTCGATATGGGCATAAATTATAGGACTATCATTTAATGTAAATTCTACCTCACAGCTTTGTCTTATCTTGGTCTCTGATAACTTTTCTAAGAATTTTACGAATAGGTGGCGGCTACCCGTTGCGATAAATAAGGTAATTGTATTATTTATCAATTTTAAACGTTCCTTTCCAAATATTTTAGCGGCATTCAAATTTAATTCACAAATAGTAAATTTACTGTCAAGAGTAAAATATCCAGAAGGGGCAAAATCGTAAAGATTTGTATATTTTTCAGCGTTTATTTCTGCTTTTTCCTTTGCAAGTTGCAGTTCTTCGTTTTGTAATTGTAATTCTATTTGATGCACCTCAAGCTCATGCAAAAGGCTGATAGTTTCAGATTTGTTAAGGTCTGCCGTTTTAAATGAAATCTTATTTTTTAATAACTTTTCGGCTTTCTTTCTCAAAAAAATAGCATCTTCCGATCTGGTAGTTTTGTTTTTCATAGCTTAGTTATATTTTCACCGATATTAATGATGCCTGTTAAAATACCTTTTTCATTAAATTGTTTATGTACAGTCCATTCAATTTCTAATTGGTCGCCAATAGCTGATTTTACCAAGTTCTTAAACCTATTGGGCAATTTATCAGACATCATCTTTTTCATATCCGATTCCACTTTATTTCTTAGTTGTTCAGGAATGAACAATTCAAAATAATTTTTACCGATTACCTCATTGCGTTTACGACCAAAAATTTTTTCCGCCTCTGGATTAAATTCGATAATTTCGCCGTTTGATGATAGAGCAATAATAACACTCGGTACTTTGTGGATGAATGACTTAAGGATTTCCTGTGTTTTTAGAAGAGCAATTTCCATATTTTTCGTTTTTGTAATTTCTATAAAGGTGATTACAAGACCGTCAATTTTATCGTCATAAGTACGATAAGGCATTATACGAATGGTATAGTATAGACCGTCGGAAGCAGATATGGTTTTCTCCACGAACATTAGTGTGCGCAAAACTTCATTGGCATCGTTAAGCATTTCAGGATAATACAATTTGTTGGCCAAATCGGTATAATGTCGCCCAATATCACTTTTTATTAATTTGAAAATTTTAGTGACATGAACGGTATACTGGCGAATGTTAAGCTTCTTATCTAAGAATAGGGTAGCTATTTCACTGCTATTTAGTAAATTATGCATGTCATTACTTGCTCTCTCCGAATCTTCAACTTTACTAAGCAATTCAGCGTTTACCGTATGAAGCTCTTCGTTAAGGCTTTGCATTTCCTCTTTTGATGTAGTCAGCTCTTCGTTGGCACTTTGCAATTCTTCGTTGGATGACTGCAACTCTTCATTGGTTGATTTTAGCTCTTCCTGTGAAGTTTGCATTTCTTCATTGGTGCTCTGTAATGCCTCGTTTAAGCG